>JAAZIG010000068.1 GCA_012510325.1 Bacillota bacterium | reverse complement strand
GGGGCGGGTTCCCTTTCGCGGCACGGTCAGCGATATGGTTTACCAGCTCATCGGCGGACTGCGGGCGGGGATGGGTTACTGCGGCGCGGCGAATGTCGGTGAACTGCAGCGAAAGACAAGGTTCATCCGCATTACCGGCGCCGGCCTGGTGGAGAATCATCCCCATGGCGTACAGATTACCAAGGAGGCGCCCAACTACAGCTTCTAAACGTTTTCCCGCCGGCAGGGAGTCGCTTCAGTTTTTTAGAGAGCAAACAAGGCGGCGACGGCTCGGGCCAATTGCCCCGATGCCGGCGCTTTCCGGCGGGTTGGAGAACCGCGGCCAGATGGGCCGCGGTTTTTTGTGCTATAATTATTCTGGAACAGCCTGATTGAAGCAATGACGAATTTTTGATTAGGGGAAGGGAGCAGGCTTGAGCGGTTTTTTGATCACTCTTGAAGGGATTGACGGTTGCGGTAAAACGACCCAGGGTCGCCTGCTGCAGGCGCGGCTGGAGGGGGAGGCGATTCCCCATCTGTTTGTTCGCGAACCCGGCGGCACCCCTATCGGGGAGCAGATCCGTCTGCTCCTGCTGCAGAAAGAGCATTCCCTGATCACCGATACCGAGCTTTTGCTTTACCTGGCGGCGCGGGCCGAGCTGGTCAATACGGTAATCCGGCCCGCCCTGGAAGACGGGCGGGTGGTGCTCTGCGATCGCTATTACGATTCCACGGTTGCGTATCAGGGTTACGGCTGCGGCGGCGACGGGGACTGGATCCGCGAGCTCAACGAGAAGATCACTGCGGGGTTGCGGCCCCGGCTGACCTTCCTGTTTGATCTTTCCGTGGAGGAAGCGCTTCGCCGACGCGGACATGAGGGCGATCGCATTGAAGAGCGCTCCCTCTCATTTCACCGCCGCGTCCGCCGGGGGTATCTTGCTCTCGCCGCTGCAGAACCGGATCGCATCGTCATCATCGATGCTGCTGCTCCGGCGGAGCAGCAGCATGAGCTGCTCTGGTCCAGGTTGGAGGCGCTGTTTTCGGGGAGGCCTTCCGATGAGCTTTAGCGAGCTGTACGGCCAGGATGGCCTGCGGCGGGCTCTCACCGGGAAACTTGCCGCCGGAACGGTCAGCCATGCCGTGCTTTTCTGCGGCCCTCCGGGGAGCGGTAAGAAAAGCTGGGGGTTGGCCCTGGCCCGCATTCTGCTCTGCACGGGGGGGGAGCCGGCAGTCGCCTGCGGAAACTGCTGGTCGTGCCGTCAATTTCAAGCGGACGGTCCGCCGACTCTGTTTAGGTTGAAGCCGCAGGGCCGCCATTTGGGGATCGATCAGCTGCGCCGCTTGCGGAGCAGGTTTTATCTCGAAGGGGGCCGGCAGGTCTGCCTCATCGAGGAAGCCGAGCTGATGACTGCCGCAGCCTGCGCTTCACTGTTAAAAATACTGGAGGAGCCTCCGCCCGGACTCCACTTTATCCTGCTGGCAGGACGGCCGCAGCAGCTGCCCGCGACGATCCTGTCCCGCTGCCAGCGGTTTACCCTGCATCCTCTGAGCAGCGCTGAAATTTTGGAGCTGTTAATGAACAAAGAGGGGCTCTCCGCAGAGAAAGCACAGCTGCTGTCGCGCCTGTGCAAAGGGCTGCCGGGGTTGGCTCTGCAGCTGGCGGGGGATCAGAGCTTTGAAGAGCAGCTGGCCGGAGCGGCGGAGATCGCTTTTAAACTGGCTGCGGGGGGCTCCCCCGCGCATGAACTGCTCTCTCTCGCCGATGCAATGGCCGAAAGAGAGGATCTCCTATTCCATTTGGAACTGATCTACCTCGTCTGTCGAGACGGGCTTATCTTTTTGTTGTGCGGCGACGAGTCGCTGTTGATCAATCCGGCTCAGGCGAGGTGCTGGGCCGGGGCGGCTTCTCCGGCGGGGCTGGAGCGGGGGATGGATCTAATTCAGAAAGCGGTTCAGGAGCTGGGTGCGACCAACGTGAACCGCCGTCTGGCTCTGGAGGGGCTGCTGTTGCAATTGCAAAGGGGGTTTGTGCTATGCCGAAAGTAATCGGGGTCCGTTTTCGCCAGGCCGGGAAGATCTATCATTTTGATCCCGGCCGGAATACAATCGAGCCCGGCATGAGCGTTATCGTGGAGACGGCTCGCGGTGTGGAGATGGGTGAAGTGGTCTCCGGTGTGGAGGAGGTTCCGGAGAGCGAGCTGGTCATGCCCCTGAAAAAGGTGCTGCGCCAGGCCGCGGCGGCCGATCTGAGCCAGGCGGCGAAAAACAGAGAGAAAGAGGCGGAGGCCCTGATCAAATGTGAGGGGCAGATTAAACGCCACGGCCTGGAGATGAAGCTGGTCGGAGCGGAGTATACTTTTGATCGCAGCAAGGTGATCTTTTACTTCACCTCGGATGAGCGCGTCGATTTTCGCGAACTGGTAAAAGATCTGGCGGCCATATTTCGGGCCAGAATCGAGCTGCGCCAGATCGGGGTGCGCGATGAAGCCAAATTGAGGGGGGGCATCGGTCCCTGCGGCCGCAATTTCTGTTGCACCAGTTTTCTCTGCGAATTTGTTCCCGTTTCCATCCGCATGGCCAAGGATCAGAATCTATCCCTCAATCCGACCAAGATTTCCGGGGTATGCGGACGCCTGATGTGCTGTCTCCGCTTTGAAGCGGGGGCTTACGAACAGCCCCGCAAGGAACACTCCACCCGGGGGACAGCGAAATGTGAAGAACGGCGCGGGGGCTCCGGGGGCAACTGATCGGTGGAACAGGTGTTAGGGAATTGTTGAACCGCCCTGCTGTCAGGACAGCCGCCTGCTTGCAGGAGCTCTTGAAAAAAAGCCGGATCTGATCCGGCTTTTTTTATAGTTTAAGAATTGAATTTACAGCGGCTTACTCCTCGGCTAATTTTTTGATACATTCAAAGCAGATGATCCTGTTGCAATAATGCTTGACATTGTCTGCATTGCCGCAGAATAGGCAGGCGGGTTCATATTTTTTTAAGATAATTTTTTCGCCGTCTACATAGATCTCCAGAGCATCTTTGACATCGATTCCCAACGTCCGCCTCAACTCAATCGGAATGACTACTCTTCCCAGCTCGTCTACCTTACGAACAATCCCTGTTGACTTCAGTGTCATCTCCTCCTTACTTCAACAATTTGCGACATATTATGCTGGATTTAGTATACCAGTAATTAACATGGAAAGTCAACAATAAATTTCATTTTTTAGGCAGGGATGCAAAATACTATTTGTTTGCCGACCCTTTTCTTGACATGAAAGACTCGTTTGGTATACTAGCGTCGATCTTGTTCAGGAGGTTACATAATGGCGGGTAAGGAAAAATATTATATTACCACCCCGATCTACTATCCCAGCAACAAGCTGCATATCGGCAATGCTTATACCACCGTCCTCGCCGATGCGATGGCCCGCTTCAAAAGGCTGACCGGTTTTGAGGTCTGTTTTCTTACGGGCACCGATGAACACGGGCAAAAAATTGAAAGGGAGGCTGCGGCGGCGCAGAAAAAGCCGCAGACATTTGTCGAAGAGATTGTCGCCTGGATCAAGGAGCTCTGGCGGGAGCTCGATATCTCCTATGACGACTTTATCCGCACCACTGAAAAGCGTCATTATGAGAAAGTGCAGCAGATCTTTACCCGCTTCTATGAGCAGGGCGATATCTATAAGGGCAAATATGAGGGCTGGTACTGCACTCCCTGCGAAGCCTACTGGCAGGAGCGCCAGCTGCTGGATGGGAAAAACTGTCCCGATTGCGGCCGTCCGGTGGAGCTTATCGCTGAAGAGGCTTATTTCTTCAGGATGTCCCGCTATGCCGACCGGCTGCTGGAACATATTGAAGCCGATGCCCAATTCATTTTACCCCCGTCCCGCAAAAACGAGATGATCAACAATTTTCTCAAACCGGGACTGGAGGATCTCTGTGTTTCGCGGACCTCTTTTAACTGGGGGATCCCCGTTCCCTTTGATCCCGACCATGTTATCTATGTCTGGCTCGATGCGCTGAGCAACTACATCACCGCGCTCGGCTTCGGCGGAGCCGGTGACAAGATGGCTCGTTTCTGGCCGGCGGACCTGCAGCTCATCGGGAAGGATATCCTGCGGTTTCATACGATCTATTGGCCCATCTTTCTGATGGCTCTCGATCTGCCGTTGCCCAAGACGATCTTTGGACACGGCTGGCTGCTGCTGGAGGAGGGGAAGATGTCCAAATCGAAGGGCAATGTGGTCGACCCGATGCTCCTCTCGGAGCGGTACGGCGCCGATGCGGTGCGCTATTTTCTGCTGCGGGAGATTCCCATGGGCCAGGACGGGGTGTACAGTCTGGAGGCGCTGATTAAAAGGATCAACACCGATCTGGCCAACGATTTGGGCAATCTGGTCAGCAGGACGATGACCATGGTGGAGCGCTATTTTGACGGGATTCTGCCGGCGGCGGTAGGGGAACCGTCGGCGAGCGACCGGGAGCTGCAAGAGTTGGCCCTCCAGACGCCGTCGGCGATGGAGCGGTGTATGGATGAGTTGAAGATCAACGAGGCGTTGGCTGAGCTCTGGAAGCTGGTCCGGCGGAGCAATAAATATATCGATGAGAACAGCCCCTGGGAGCTGGCCCGGGATTCGGAGAAGCGGGAGCGGTTGGGGACGGTGATGTACCATCTGGTGGAGAGCATCAGATTTATCGGCGTGCTCGCCGGGCCGTTCATGCCGCGCCTGCCGGAGCGGATCTGGAGCCAGATCGGTCTGGCCGGGGAGGCTGCCGCCAAGCTCAGGGATTGGAGAAGTGTGCATCGCTGGGGACAGATGAAGCCGGGGACCGCGGTTCGGCGCGAAGAGGATCTCTTTCCCCGTCTCAATCTGGGGCGGGAGCTGCACCGCGAGATCCGTTTGCCGGAGACCGCCGCAAGCGGGCCGGAGGAGCAGCGGAAGAGAGCGGCCCCCGTCTCCGAAAAAATAGAAGAAGGCGGCCTCATCACCATCGATCAGTTCGGCCGACTCGATCTGCGGGTGGTTACCGTGACCGCCGCCCTTCCGGTGGCCGGGGCGGATCAGCTGCTTCAGCTGACCGTCGATCTGGGGGCGGCAGGAGAGCGCCAGGTGGTGGCCGGCATCGCCCGTCACTACCGCCCCGAAGAGCTGACCGGGAAGCAGGTCCTCTATGTGGCCAATCTGAAACCCGTTAAACTGCGGGGCGTTCTCTCCGAGGGCATGCTCCTGGCGGCGGAGGATGAGCAGGGCAGATTGGCCCTGACGACGCTGGATCAACCGCTCGCTCCGGGCAGCAGGGTGCGCTGAAGTGGCCCGTCTGGTCGATACCCATGCTCACCTGAGCTCCCGGCAGTACCGGAAAGATCTGGAGGAGGTGCTGGCGCGGGCCCGCTCCGCCGGTGTGGGGACGATCATCAATGTGGGGATCGACGAGAACGATTCGGCTGCAGTGGTTGCGCAAAGCGAAAAATACCCGCAAGTATGGGCCGCGGTAGGGGTTCATCCCCATGTTGCCGCCGCTGTTTCACCGCGTTTTCAAGAAACCCTGGCCTCTCTGGCGGAAAATCGGCGGGTGCTGGCCATCGGGGAGACGGGGCTCGATTTTTATCGGGATCTTTCACCGCGGCCCCTGCAGGAAAAAGTTTTTCGCCAACAGCTTGAGCTCGCCGCCGGGTTGAACAAACCGGTCATTATTCACTGCCGGGAGGCTTATGAGCGGACTTTGCAGATCCTCGGGGAGAGCGAGTTGCCCCGCTGCGGGGTGGCTCACTGTTTTTCCGGCGGCAGTGCAGAGTTGAAGGCATTTCTGGAGCTGGGCTTCTATATCTCCATCGCCGGGCCGGTCACTTATCCCCGTTCCCACGGGCTGAGGTCTCTCCTGAAAGAGATCCCCGCCGACCGGCTGCTCCTGGAAACCGATGCCCCCTACCTGGCGCCGCTGCCTCACCGCGGTAAGCGCAATGAGCCCGCTTTTATCAGGCTGACTTATCAGCGGGTGGCCGCCGCTCTGGAGCTGGAGCTGGAGCAGCTGGCCCGGCAGGTGCAGGCCAATGCGGTTCGCCTTTTCTGGGGATGACACCGGGGAGGCATCGGGGTATCGGTGCAGGCATATCCTAGCGTAATCGGTTGATGACAGATTGGAGACTGAGGGAAAGGGGGTCAGGAGATGATCGGTTCGGGATCTTTCACCGTCAAGGCCGGGCAGCTCTACGTCTGCTTCCTGGCTCTGGCAGCGGCTTTCGGCGGACTCTCTGCTCTGGAGAACCTTTGTGCTGCAGAAAAAGCGGCCGTGGAAAGCTGTGACAGCTCCCTCGAACGCAATCAGATCGCCCTCGGCCGGACCGGGCATCAGCAGAAACTGCTCGTTTGCCCGCCTCCTCCGCGCAAAATTGAGCGCAGCGAAACGCCGCCTTCCCGGGAAGGGCGTGCCGCCGGCGAGATCCTCCAGGGGTTGGCCTCGTGGTACGGAGGCAGCGACGGTATAAACGGCGGGCGCACCGCCAGCGGCGAGCGCTTCGATCCCTCGGCTTACACCGCGGCGCACCGCAGTCTTCCCTTCGGCACCAGGGTCCGGGTAACCTACTTGAGAACGGGCCAAAGTACCGTCGTCCGGATCAATGATCGCGGACCTTTTTCCAGCAAGCGGATTATCGATATCTCCCGCGCCGCTGCTGCGGAGATCGGCCTGCAGAGTGCCGGAGTGGGAGCGGTGTCTCTGGAGATTCTGCCCTGATGATGCCGGCTGTATCGAAACAACAAAGGGGGGCTCCAGGGAGCCCCCCTTTCTGCGTGCGTAATTTATTTTAGAAGGTAAACAGCTCGATGCCTCCGGAGACGTACAGCTCGATTCCGGTAATATATTTAGCCTCTTCTGAAGCCAAAAAGACAACAGCATGGGCAATATCCGCGGGCTCCCCCGGACGGCGGAAGGCAGTGCGGGCGATCATCCGCTCGTTCATTTTGGGGTTGCCCTTTTTCCAGGCTTCGGTAGCGATGATCCCCGGAACGATGGCATTGCTGGTGATCTGGAAACGGGCTCCTTCCAGGGCGAGACTTTTGGTCAGTCCGATTATTCCCGCCTTGGTGGTGGAGTAGCTGGCCTGGCCGAACCCGCCCATGGTTCCGGCAACTGAGGCCATGTTGATAATTCTTCCCCACCCCTGTTCCTTCATCTGCGGCCAGACCGCCCGGGCACAGTTGTAGGCGCCGGTCAGATTGATCCGCAGGTCTCGTTCCCAGAAAGTTTCGCTCTGGTTTTCGATGGTGGCGACATGATCCAGCATCGCGGCATTGTTCACCAGAATATCGATACGGCCGAATTCTTCTATTATCTTGGCGACCACCCGGGAGATTTCCTCCCGATCGGTTACATCCATCCGGTAAGCGGCGGCCCGGCGTCCGCGCCGGGCGATCTCTTCGTCGGCATCGCTTTCCAGAAGAATGTCGGTGATGACAACATCGGCTCCGGCTTCGGCAAGGGCGAGTGCATCGGCCCGTCCGAGACCGCGCGAACCTCCGGTGATCAGGGCTACCTTTCCCGTCAGACTAAACATCGACTGTCTCCTTCCAGGAAGCCGCTTAGCCGATGAGGCTCTGCAGCTTCATCGCCAGGGACATATCGCCCTTGACCTTCAGCTTGCCGGCCATAAAAGCGGAAGTGGCGTTAAGTTTGCCATCCAGAAGGCCGGCAAAATCATCGGCAGACATGGTAATGGTAATGTTTGCATCATCGGAAGCGCCTTCAGCAACAGCGGCTTCGCCGTCAGCTACGTTTACATGGAAAACCCCTCCGCCGTCGCCGGAAAGGTCAAACTGATATACTGCATTCATTCCCTCGATCTTGTCTTTGTCCACACTTTCCATTTTCGCGTTTAGGTTGTTCAGATGTTCTTTGAAATCAGCCATCAGGTAATACGCCTCCTTGGGATATTTTTTTCTGTTTAAGCCAGGTCCTGCTCAAGCCTGTCCTTAGATCCGGCCCCCTTTCCGGAAATAGATTGCTTGTCCGACTCCAAATGTAATCTTGATATGTATAGTATAAAGCATTTCGGTCCCTTTGTCATTATATTTTATAAATTTTAACCTCCAGCGATCATAGGCGAACACTTTTCAGGCTAGACTAAAGGTTGCCCCTAGTCGGAAGTGGTTGACGGGTGCGCAGGACAAGTTTAAAATCTGGGAAAGGGTGGGGACAGGATGAAGAGCAGGATTGTTTCGCGAAGCGTTCTTTATCTGAATCTTGTTCAGGCGGCGAAAAGTTTTCAGACGTTGGGCCGCCGCCTGATCGGGTTCGCCAAAAGATTTCCCCTGGCGATCTTCTACGGTGCCCTGGTTGTGCTGGTGCTTCTGCTCTACCAGGGTGCGCGACAGACCGTTTCTATTTATCTCGATGGTGCGGAGCTCTGGCGGGTGGATACATTTAGCCGGACCGTGGAAGAGCTCCTCGAGGAGAAGGGGATTCAGCTGCACCCCCGCGATCGGGTTATTCCGGAGCGGGACACTGTTCTGGGAGAGTACACCCGTATCGATCTGCACAAGGCTTATGAGGTTGCCGTCATCGATGGGAACAGGCTTTCTCTGATTGTCACCCCCACCGCTCGTGTGACGGATCTGCTCGCTGAAGAGGGCTTTGCGCTGGGTCCCCATGACCGCGTTGAGCCGGCCGATCTTGTGGAAACTTATGATGGGGCAGTGATCAGGGTGGTGCGGGTGGACAAGCGCTATACGAGCAGCTGCAGCGAGCTGCCCTACGAGGAGGTTGTCCGCAGGAATCCAGCGCTGGATCGCGGGTTTTCCCGGGTGGTGACCGCAGGCAGGCCCGGGCTGGAGGAGCAGCTCATCGAGATCACCACTGAAAATGGCGCCGAGGTGAAAAGAGAAGTGGTCAGCACTACTCTTTTGGAGAAACCGCAGTCAAAGATCGTCGAGCTTGGTGACAACACCTCGCTGGAAAGGGAAGGGCGGGTCCTGGAATTTGAGCAGGCTTTTATCGTGACAATGACGGCATATTGTCCGGGGACGCCCGGTTCCGGTTGCCCTCTCGACAAAAACGGCCATTCCCTCTGCACGGGACGGTACAACAACGGTTACACCTGCACGGGCAAGAAGGCGGTTCAGGGTGAGGGAACCCTGAGCTCCCCCCGCATGGTGGCGGTGGATCCGAAAGTGATCCCCCTGGGAAGTCTGCTCTATATCGAGCCGGTGCCGGGTATCGGCAAGATCGGTTTTGCCCGGGCGGAGGATACCGGCGGCGCCATCAAAGGCCACAAGCTGGATCTGTGTTATGATTACCATCGTGATGTGGTGAAATTTGGGGTCAGGCGCGGGATAAAAGTGTACCTGTTAAAGGACCGCTAGCCCGGGCTTTACCCTGGAAAGAGTGATCCGATTTGGACGATCTGCCCGACTTGACCTCGCCTCGCATTTTAAAGGAATTTCTCAAGAGCAAGGGGCATCGCCCTCGCCGAAGCCGGGGGCAGAATTTTTTGATCGATGGCAATATCGCCCACAAGATAGTCGACGCGGCCCGGCTCCGGCGGGAGGATCCCGCGGTGGAGGTCGGCCCCGGGGCGGGCGCTCTGACGGCGATTTTGGCCCGCCGGGAGGTGCGGCTCGTCGCGGTGGAGCTGGACCGGAATTTGGCTGATGCGCTCGGTGGGCTGCTGTCGTCCTTCCGGCATGTCACCGTCCTGCAGCAGGATGCCCTGGGGATGGACTGGAGGGGGCTGCAGCGCCGCCACTTTGGCGCCGCCGGTTCCGCCGTGCTCATCTCCAACCTGCCGTACAATATTTCAACGCCTTTTTTGCACAGCCTCTATAAACAGAACTTTCCTTTCCAGAGGGCGATCCTGATGCTGCAAAAAGAGGTGGCTCTGCGCTTGACCGCGGAACCCGGCGGCGATTACGGAGCCCTTTCCGTATTCAGCCGTTTCTATACGGAACCGCAGATCCTTTTTTTTGTGTCCCGCTCCGCCTTCTGGCCCCGGCCGGAGGTGGATTCCGCCGTCGTGGCGCTGCAGCCGCGGACTTTGCCGCTCAGCTGCGGTGAGGAGGCGGTTTTCCGGAGAGCTGTGGAAGCAGCCTTTCAGCAGCGCCGCAAAATGGTGAGCAACAGCCTGCGCTCTCTGGCCGGCGGTTCCCGGGATCAGCTCATCTCGTTTCTGCGCGGGGCGGAGATCGATCCCCGGGCCAGGGCGGAGACGCTTACGGTGGAGCAATTTGCAAAGCTGGCCCGGATTGCTTATAATTATACTAATAAATGCACCTGAAAGGTCGTCTAAATCGATGAACTTTTACAGCCCGACCAGAGGAAAACTCTCTTTCAAGGCTGTGTTTGATGATCTGATCCACTACTCCAACGAAAACCCCGAGGACAAATACAAACTGATCATCGGAACCGATTCCCACCTTTACATGCACCGGAATATAGTTTTTGTTACGGCGATCATTATTCACCGCATCGGCAAGGGCGGCCGGTTCTATTACCGCAAGCAGAGGACCAGCTCCATGGAGAGTCTGCGCCAGCGGATCTACTACGAGACCTCCCTCAGCCTGGAGGTGGCGGCCAAACTGACTGAAAAACTGGCCCAAAATGGTGAGCAGAAATTGAATGTGGAGATTCATCTGGATGTCGGGGAAAAGGGGGAGACCCGGGAGATTATCAAAGAGGTGGTGGGCATGGTTATCGGCAGTGGTTACGATGCCCGGATCAAACCTGACTCGTACGGTGCGACGACCATCGCCGACCGTTTTACCCATTGAGAGCGCTATCATTTCGCGAGGGGCTTCTGGCGTGTTTATCTGCACATTTGCGCGTTAAACTGCAGCAAATCTGCTTATTTCTTGACAAAACAAGCAGATTTATGCTAAACTAATATAACAAGTAAATGTAAGGTGGTTTTGTCTTTGTCCAAAGATGTTCTTCTGGAGATCCGTAAACGGCTGGAACCACATGTTGGAGAAAAAATTAGATTAAAAGCCAACCGCGGGCGGCGAAGAACTTTCGAAAAAGAGGGCATACTGGAGAGAACGTATCCGTCGATTTTTGTTGTTCGTATCGACGAACAAAATTATTTCCAAAGGGTTTCCTTCACTTATGCCGATGTGCTGACCGAGACAGTTGAGTTAACCTTTCGCGAAGAGAAAAAACGCTCTGTCGGACTCTAGCCGCTGCCAAAGATGTCTGTTAAAGAACCGGAACCGGTTTTGACTGGTTCCGGTTCTCTGTTAAATTAAGCAGATTGCTAACAACGCCTCCATTAAACAGATCGTTTAAAAACCGCTTTTAATCACAGAATAAGAGCGCCGTCAGATTTCATCATTTTTAAAAGGAGTTGATGTCAGTGGCACGGCGTCGCCCGGTGATGTCTGAAGAACTCAAGCTTGAGCTTGCAGAAGAGCTGGGAGTACTCGATCTGGTTCGCCGTGAAGGCTGGGGCAGTGTTAGCTCCCGCCAGTGCGGCAACCTGGTGGCCAGGGCTATCGAACGGGCCGAGCGTTCGCTCCGCAAGAAATCATAAAGACGGCAGGGTATGTCCGGTTAAACCGGACATACCTTTTTAAATTCAAGATTATTTAAAGGAAGAGACCGGGGGCTGTTGAATACTTTCTATATTTGAAAATCATCAACGGGAGGTACGAGATGAAAGCCCTGCTGGTTATCGACATGTTAAATGATTTTATCAAGCCCGAGGGCGCTCTCTATATCGGGCCGGCGGCGCAGCAGGTAGTGCCGGCGGTCCGCTCCAGGGTGGAGCTGTTCCGCAAGAGCGGGGATCCGGTGCTCTTTATTTGCGACCGCCACCGCAGCGGCGATCTGGAATTCGAAATGTTTCCCCCGCATTGTCTGGAAGGGGACCCCGGTGGCGAAGTTATTGAAGAGCTTGCCCCCCTGCCCGAAGAGAGGCTCATCTACAAGCGACGCTACAGCGCTTTTTTTGGAACGGAGCTCGATCTGACCCTGCGAGAGCTGGGGATAGCGGAGCTTGAGCTGAGCGGCGTAGTCACCAATATCTGTGTGCTCTACACCGCTGCCGATGCGCGGATGCTGAATTACCGGGTTGCCGTTAGCCCCGCAGCTGTTGCTGCTATCGATGAGCAGAGCCACCTGTTCGCTCTGCAGGAGATGGAGAAAACATTGGGCGTGACTATGCTCTAGGGAAAAAAAGGGAGGATTGCTGCAGATGGATCTGATCACGCTGGCTGAGATAGAGAAAGCTCTTTCCGAACCAACCCGGAGGTTCCATTCGGCCACCCATGAGGAGATCGAGGCAGGCTGGACCAGCGATATCTACTTTATCCGGGCCCGGGAGCTGCTCGCTTCGATGGACCTGGCTCAAACAGAGGTCACCGCGGAGATCTTCGCCTCCCGCAGCGGTCTTTTTGCCGGGCTGGAGGAGGCGCTGCACCTGCTGCGCCGCTCCGGTGTGGATATCTGGAGCATCCCCGAAGGGGAGCGGATGCAGGAGCAAGAAGTGGTGATGCGGCTGCGCGGGCCTTACGGAAAATTCGGAATCTATGAGACCCCGCTGCTGGGTATTCTGGCCAGCGCCAGCGGGTGGGCCACGGCGGCGGGGGCATGCCGGGAGGCCGCCGGTGATAGGACCCTGCTCTGCTTCGGAGCCCGTCATCTTCATCCCGCTGTCGCTCCGGTGATGGAGAGGGCGGCGGTCATCGCCGGGGCCGACGGGTTTAGCTGCGTCCTGGGCGCCCGGTTGCTGCAAGAAAGACCTTCCGGGACGGTGCCTCATGCCGCCTTCCTCATCGTCGGCGATTCGGTGAAACTGGCCCGGGCTTACGATGCTTTCGTTCCCTCCGGCGAACCGCGGATTATTCTGGTGGATACCTTTAAGGACGAGGCCGAGGAGGCGCTCCGGGTGGCCCGGGCTCTGGAGGACAGCCTTTCGGCAATCCGGCTCGATACCCCCAAAGAGAGGGGCGGAGTCACTCCGGCGCTGGTCCGCGAAGTGCGCGCCCGTCTCGATCAGGCGGGGTATCCCGCGGTGAAGATCGTCGTCTCCGGGGGGCTCAACCCGGAGCGGATTTCCCGTCTTGCTGCAGTGGAGGCGGATGCTTTCGGAGTGGGCAGTTATATCTCCCGCGCTCCGGGGATCGATATGACTTTGGATTTAAAAGAGATCGGCGGAAAAGCGGTGGCCAAAAGAGGGCGCATTCCCGGGTTAACCGAAAACCCCCGCCTCGTCAAGATGGCTTAGGGGTGGAGATGCACTCAGCGATGCTGATCAGGGCACCGGCGAAGATCAACCTCGGGCTCACCGTCCTCGGACGGCGGACGGACGGTTATCATGATATCGCCACAGTGATGCAGCAGCTTTCGCTGGCCGATACCATTGTTCTGGAGCCCTGCCGCGGGAGGGGTTATACTTTTTTTTGTTCCAGTCCGGCGCTGTCCGGAAGGGCAAATCTCGTTTGCCGGGCGGCGGACCTGCTCTGTAAGAGAGCGGGGGCTGCTCTGCCGGGGGTGAAGATCAGTCTGTACAAAAGCATCCCCGCAGCCGCGGGGCTGGGCGGAGGCAGCAGCGATGCCGCCGCCGCTTTAAAAGGGCTCAACGCTTACTGGGCCCTCGGCCTGAGCAGGACGGAGCTGGCGGAGCTGGGCGCGCAGATCGGTTCCGATGTCCCGTACTGTCTCCGCGGAGGCACCGCTCTAGCCCGGGGGCGCGGTGAACAGATTGCGCCGCTGCCCCCGCTGCCCTGTTACTGGGTTGTGCTCGCTCTCCCGCGGGGTCTTTCCCTGGCCACAGGACAGGTTTACAGCGCTCTTGAGCCGACGCAATTCGGGCAACCGCCGCTGGAACCGCTGCTGAGGGCGCTCCGGGAGAGGAGCGCCGAGCTGCTGCGGGAGTGGTTTTCCCGGGGGGCGCTCAACACCCTCGAGGAGGCGGTTTTGCCTGCTCATCCGTCTTTGAAAAAGCTAAAAAGTCAATTTCTCAGTCTGGGGCTTCCAGCGGCCCTCTCCGGGAGCGGTCCGACATATTTTGCCCTGGTGGAAGATATCTCTGCCGCCCGGGAGGCGGCGCGCGCGCTGGAGGAGGCGGGTAACCGGGCCTTTTTATGCTGGACCGCCTCACAAGAGCAACAGAGCTGATCACCGAAGGAGTGAGCTTATGGTTGATGCCGTTGTGCTGGCAGGGGGAGGCGCTGAACCGCTGACAAGAGCGGAGGGCGTCTCCAACAAGGCTTTTATCGATCTTTTGGGCCGGCCCATGCTGGCCTATATTCTTGAAGCCCTGGCCGGAGCCGGCCCCGTCGACAAGGTGATCGTTGTCGGCCCGCTTCGGGAGCTGTCCGGGCTGCTCGAGCAGGGTTACCGCTTTACCCCCGTTGCCGAAGCGGGGAGCATGCTGGAAAATGCCGCTGCTGGTTTGAACAGGAGCGATCAGGAGCGTCCGTGCCTGCTCCTGACGGGAGACATTCCCCTGGTCAATGAGGGGACGATCACCCGCTTTATCGAGCTCTGCCGCCCCTTTGACGATGATTTTTACTATCCCATCCTTACCCGGGAGAGCTGCCGGGAGCGCTTTCCGCAGATGCAGCGGACCTATGTCCGGCTGCGCGACGGCTGTTTTACCGGAGGCAACATGGCTTTGCTCCGCCCGGCTTGGTTTGCCCGCTGTCGGCACCGGCTCGATCAATTCGTGCTCTACCGGAAAAAACCGTTAAAGCTGCTCCGTATTCTCCCGGTCGGTCTAATTTTAAAATTTTTGTTCAACCGGCTGACGGTGGGCGAGCTGGAGCGCTATCTCTCGGCGATGTTTCAGGCCAGGGCTCGTGCCGTTCCCTGCGATTTGGTCGAGATCGGGACCGATGTCGACAAAACAAGCGATTTGGAGGTGGTCCGGCAAGCTCTTCAGGACAAAGATAGACAATAATTTAAGAAAAATATTAAATTATTCTTAAACAGGCAGGATTTTCTCGACTGATCATTGAATTATTTTCATCATTAAGAAGATTGACGGGTATTTGTCAATTTTAATACCGGGAAGGTGGGACTTTTGAAAGTAACAGATGTCCGGATCAGAAGGTTCAACGATGAAGGTAAGATGAGGGCTATTGTCTCGGTTACGTTAAATGATCAGTTTGTGGTCCATGATGTCCGGGTTATCGAGGGGAACAATGGGTTTTTTGTGGCTATGCCCAGCAAGCGGACCCCCAACGGCGAGTTCAAGGATATCGCTCATCCGATCAATACCGGCGCCAGGCAGGAGATCCAGGAAGCCATATTGGATGTTTATTTTTCCGAACTTGCCGAAGCGGAGCAGGAGACCATAACTGCCGAGGGTTAGACGCCCTGTCTCTCCACTGCTGCCTGTAGTATAATGTACAGGTGAAATTTACACCTGAGGAGGAGCTCCTATGGGAGAATTACAGGCAGTGATCCTGGCAGCAGGGGAGGGAAAAAGAATGCGCTCTGCTTTGCCGAAGGTGCTGCACCCCCTGTGCGGTCGGCCGCTGCTGAGCTATATTTTGGACAGCGCCGCCGCTGTTGCCAAAGATCTTGTTATTGTTATCGGCCGCGGGGCGGACCAGGTCAGAGAAACCATCGGTGAGCGCTGGAGCTACGCTGTTCAGGAAAAACAGCTGGGAACGGGACATGCCCTCATGCAGGCGCTGCCGTATCTGCCGGAGGAAGGATGTCTGCTGGTTCTTTGCGGCGACACCCCTTTGCTCGAAAAAGGTGATCTGGAGCGGCTTCTCCGGGCGCACGGTGACAGCGCCGCCACCGTGATGACAGCGGTGCCCCCGGATCCGACGGGCTACGGGAGGGTGATTCGCGGTCAGGACGGTTCGGTATTGCGAATCGTTGAGGAAGGCGATGCCTCCCCGGCGGAAAGAGATATTGGTGAAATCAACAGCGGAACCTACTGTTTTGATCTGAAACTTCTTCGAAAATTTCTTCCTCTCCTCTCCCCCAAAAATATCCAGCAGGAATATTACCTTACCGATGTTCTTCCCCTGATGAGAGAGCAGGGCTATCTAATCGGCGCCTGCCTCAACGAGTGCTGGCCCGCCGCCCAGGGGATCAACGACCGCTGTCAGCTTGCCGAAGCGGCGGCGATTATGCGCGGGCGGATCAACCGCGCTTTGATGGAGCAGGGCGTGGCGATGCTCGATCCCTCGTCCACCTATATCGATTATGGTGTCAGGATCGAAGCGGAGACGGTCCTTCTGCCGCAGACTCTGATCGAAGGGGAGACTACTATCGGCTCCGGCTGCCGCATCGGCCCGGGGGCTCATCTTTTGAGCGCGCAGATCGGGGACGGGGTGGTCATAAGGCAGTCTGTTGTCGCCGAGAGCGTCATCGAGAGCGGGGCGACAGTCGGCCCCTTCGCCAATATTCGCCCCGGCTGCCGCATCGGTCCGCAGGTCAGGATCGGTGACTTTGTTGAGGTGAAAAACTCCACAATCGGGGCGAAGAGCAAGTTGCCCCACCACAGCTATGCCGGGGATGTCGATATCGAGGGGGAAGTCAACATCGGAGCCGGAGTTATTGTAGCCAATTTTGACGGGCGCAGGAAACACCGCTCCCTGATCCGGGAAGGGGCTTTCATCGGCTGCAACAGCAACCTGATCTCTCCTGTGGAGATTGGCGCAGGCGCTTTCGTTGCCGCCGGCTCCACCGTAACTGACGATGTGCCCGCCGGAGCGCTGGCCATCACCCGGTCGGAGCAAAAAAACTGCGCCGGCCTGGGGAAACGGATGCTGGGAAAGGAAGAGCGGCAGGAGAAGAAGGAGAGCGCAGAGAAGGAGTGAATTAAACAGGGTAGAGATCCCAATTCTATCAGTGGGAGGGGTAAGCAGATGGGCAAAAATAAAATTAAAATCTTTAGCGGCAGCGCCAATCGCAGTCTGGCCCAAGAGATCGCCGATCATATCGGGATACCCCTGGGTGAAGCGGAAGTGGGCCGCTTTAGCGACGGGGAGATCCGCATCGGGATTCAAGAGAGCGTTCGCGGGAAGAATGTTTTTCTGATCCAGCCCCTGTGCTATCCGGCTAACGAGCATATCATGGAGCTGCTTATTTTGATCGATGCCATGAAAAGAGCTTCTGCTCACTCTGTAAATGCCGTGGTGCCTTATTATGGCTATGCCCGCCAGGACCGCAAGACCAGAGCGCGGGATCCGATCACCGCCAAGCTGTTGGCCGATCTGATCACGGCAGCCGGGGCCAGCCGGGTGGTGGCGATGGATCTGCACGCCGGGCAGATCCAGGGTTTTTTTGACATTCCCTTCGATCATCTTACCGCGGTCCCCATCCTCGCGAACTATCTGAAACAGAAAGAGATCCGCGGCGAGGGCGTCGTCGTCTCTCCCGATCTCGGCGGGGTGACCAGGGCTCGCGAACTGGCCAACCGCCTGGGGCTGCCCATCGCCGTCATTGACAAGAAGAGACCCGCCCCCAATCAGGTTGAGGTGGTCAATATCATCGGCGAGGTCAAAAACAGGGTGACCATCCTCATCGATGATATTATCGATACTGCCGGAACTATCGTGCTGGGCGGCGAAGCCTTGAAAAGGGAAGGCGCTCTGGAAGTGTACGTCTGCTGCAGCCATCCGGTTTTCTCAGGGCCGGCGCTGGAAAGGCTGCGCGGCGCTTCTATCGAAGAGGTGGTCTATACCAATTCCATCCCTGTAGATGAGAGCCTGCCGGCGAACAAATTTCACGGACTCTCGGTGGCGCCGCTCATCGGGGAGGCCATCGTCCGCATCAGCGAAGAGCGTTCGGTGAGCGCTCTGTTTGACTAATTGACACCATCTTCCACCATGGGTATACTTGACGTCGAGGAGGTTTTCGTAATATGGAAAGAATGATATTGGAAGCAGAAATCCGCTCGCCCTTAACCAGGGGCGAGCTCAACGAACTGCGCCGGGAGGGTAGGGTTCCGGCGGTACTTTATGGACGGGGCAAAGAGACCCGTTCGCTTATGGTAGACGGCCGTCTGCTGAGAAGGGTTCTGGCCGCCGGGGGGACGAACGTGCTCATCGATCTGGAGATCGGCGGCGATGCCGATTCCGCCCGGGAAACAGTGATGCTAAAAGAGATTCAACGGCATCTCTGGCAACCGGATCATCTCCTGCACGTTGATTTTATCCGTATCTCCATGGAGGATGAGATCGAGGTGGAGGTCCCGTTGAACTTTGTCGGAGAAGCGGTCGGCACTATTGAGGGCGGGATCATTCAGATCCTGCTGCGCGAAGTGAGCGTCAGGTGCCTTCCGGTGAACATTCCGGAGCTCCTGGAGATCGACCTTTCTTCGCTGGAGATCGGGGATAGCGTCAGCGTCGGCAGCCTGACCCTGCCGGAAGGGGTCACCCTGTTGACCGAGCCGGAGGAACCTCTGGCACAGGTCCTCGCTCCGGAAGAAGAGGAAGAAGAAGAGGAAGAGGAAGAGCTGTTGGAAGGCGAGGAAGACGAGGAAGCCGCACCGGAGGGCGAGCAGGAGACGCCGCCGGAGGGCGAGGAGGCCGGGGAATAAATCCTTTTCCGGGGAAGGGTTCGCGAAAAGTATCACTATGCTGCCGTGGGCCTGGGCAACCCCGGGGAACGTTACAGCGGGACCAGGCACAATCTGGGCTACGGCGTGGTGGAGCTGTTTTCCAGATCCAGCGGAGCGGGAAGACCGTTTCAGCTGCGCCATTCTTGCTGCGCTGCCGCCGTCTGCCGGTCGCAGCGGGTTCTTCTGGTTCAACCGCGCACCTTTATGAATTTGAGCGGGCGGGCGGTTGCCGAGCTGATGCGGCGCTATCGCCTTAAGCCCGCACAGCTCATTTTGATTTACGATGATCTCGACCTTCCGCCGGGTTGGCTCAGGCTGCGCTCCGGGGGGGGCAGCGGGGGGCACCGCGGCGTTCAATCGGTTATCGACACCATCGGTACCGGCGATTTTGTGCGTCTGCGCCTCGGTATCGGCAAACCGCTCTCCGGTGACAGCGCCTCCCATGTGCTCGAGGTGCCGCCGCCGCCGGAGCGGGAGCTCCTCGACGGGGCCGTTGAACGGGCTGTTGAAGCGCTCATCGTTTTTCTCGGGCAGGGGCTGGAGGAGTCGATGAACCGGTTTAACCGCCCTCCCTGACCGGTCGGGACCCTGGCCGATCCCTTGTTCCGTCCTCTCACCGGAGGACGGTTTTCATTTTCCGGTCCGCCGGCACCGCTCCCCCGGCAGAGGGTCCGGCCCTGCGAGGATAGATCCCGGCGACGGGGGGAAGCATAATCACAGATCTTACATGAATATGATGGTGAGAGAGCGTATGAGGATCACCTACATCTGTGATCGCTGCGGGGCGCTTATCGGTGTGCTCAGCTTAACTGAAAAGGAGCTGCAGCAGATGGGCATCGATCTGTTGACGGTGGATCTGCACGAAGATATAATAAAGTCTGCTGAAACGGGAGATCTGTTTATCTATTCCCTGTGCGATCACTGTGCAGAGACCGCTCCCATTCACGAAGCGGAGTGGCCCTACAGGAGAAAACCCGACGTCCATTGACGGGGCTGAGGGCAGCGCATTTTTCACAAGATTCACACTCCCCACAAAGAGAGGACCGAAACTGTGTTTTTGCACGAACTGCTTCAAGAGTGGCCTCGGGACAGTTCCTTTAACAGATTAATCGAGGAGATTGCCGCCCCCTCCGGTTCCGGCATCGCTGTTGCCGGGATCGGGGGCAGCGCCGGGGCATTTCTCCAGGCGGGCCTTTTCGAAGTGACCGGTCGCCCGATCGTGGTCCTTGCCGCCGATGTCGCCCGGGCGGAAAAGGTTTACGAGAATCTGCTTGCTTTTTTGCCCTCCCGCCGGGTGAGTCTGCTGCCGGCCCGGGAACTCTTTAGCACCGCCGACTTCCTCACCCGCAGTACAGAGCAGCGCCGGCAGCGCCTCTCATTTTTGGAAAGTCTGCACCGCCGGGAGAGCGCTCTTGTGGTCGCTCCCTTCAGCGCGCTGATCTCGCGGATGTTGCCTCCCGCAGAGTGGCGCCGCCTGCTCATACCGCTGCTGCTTGGCGGGGCCGTCGACCGGGAGCTCCTTTTAAAAAAACTTGACGAGAACGGTTATGAGAGGGTGCCTCTGATCGAGGGGCCGGGACAGTGCAGCGCCCGCGGCGGAATTATCGATATCTTCCCCCCGGGTCGGGAGCGACCCCTGCGGGTGGAGCTTTTTGGCGAAGTCATCGATTCGCTCCGCTATTTCGACCCCGGGACACAGCGTTCCACGGAACGGCTGGAGCAGGCGGTGATCCCCCCGGCGTACGAACTGGTCATCCCCGAAACGCTGTTTGAGCAGGGGGAGCAACGGATCCGCCGCGAACTGGAAGCAGCACTTTCCCGGCTGCTCCGCCGGGGGGACGAAGCGACGGCGGCGAAGCTGAAAACCAGTACTGCAGATCACCTCAACCGCCTCGCCGTGCCCGGTGCTCTCGATCATCTCTCCGGCTATTTTTCTTATTTTTACGGTGCCGGAGCCAGCCTCTTCGACTACCTGCCGGCCGATTCGGTGGTGCTCCTTGAGGAACCGGCTGAAATTTTCAAAAAGGCTGCCGAGCTGCACCGGGAGCTGCTCTCGCACTACGGCAGCATTATCGCCCGGGGAGAGCTGCTGCCCGGGGCCGGCGCTCCTTTCTGGCAGATCGAAGAGCTGTTTCCCTCCGTTCCCAACCTGCTGGCCCAGACCCTGTTCCCCGCCTCGACGGGCCCCCTGCGGCTGTCGCGGGAGCTGGTGCTGGAGGGAAAGAGCGTCGCCGGCTACCACGGGCAGTGGGAGCTGCTGCGCTCCGATTTTGCCGCATGGAGGAGAAAGGGCTACCGCATTGCTGTTGTCGCCGCTACAGCGGAGCGGGGTGCAGGCCTGAGCCGGCTGTTCGAGGAGCAGGGCCTGGCGGTGGGCGTTCCCTCCGCAGTGCCCTGGGCCCCGGGCGAAGCGCGCCTGCTCACCGCGAGCCTGGAGGAGGGTTTCCTGATCCCTTCACTGAAGCTGGCCGTTGTCACCGAGCACAATCTCCTTCCCCGGCGCCGCAAAAAAAAGAGGCTGCCCCGGCCGGAAGGGACCGGGCTGCGTCATTACCGTGATCTGGTCGTGGGCGATTATGTGGTTCACGAACAGCACGGCATCGGTAAATATCTGGGGCTGAACACCCTTGAGATCAGCGGTCTCCAGCGGGATTACCTGCTTATAAAATATCAGGGCAGCGATAAGCTGTACCTGCCGGCAGATCAGATCGAGCTCATCCAGAAGTATATCGGGGCGGAGGGGAAGGCGCCGCGGCTGCACCGCCTCGGCGGCGGTGAATGGCAGCGGATCAAAAGTCAGGTGAAAGCCTCTGTCGAGGAGATGGCCCAGGAGCTGCTCTCCCTCTACGCCGCCCGCGAACTCACCGCCGGCTACAGTTTTGGCGGCGATCACCCCTGGCAGGCGGAATTCGAATCCCTTTTCCCCTACGAAGAGACAAGCGATCAGCTGCAGGCTATCGCCGAGGTGAAGGCAGATCTGGAGAAGGACCATCCCATGGATCGACTGATCTGCGGTGATGTCGGTTACGGCAAGACCGAGGTGGCTTTGCGGGCCGCTTTCAAGATCGTGATGGAGGGGAAGCAGGCGGCCATGCTTGTTCCGACCACGGTCCTCTCGCAGCAGCATTTCCGAACATTTTCGGAGCGCTTCGCCGAATTTCCCTTTCGCGTTGCCCAGCTGAGCCGGTTTGTCTCCCCGGCGGAGCAGAAAAAAATTCTGAAGGATCTGGCTGACGGGAAGATCGATATCGTTATCGGGACCCACCGTCTCCTGTCGAAGGATATCCGTTTTCACGATCTGGGGCTTCTGATCATCGATGAGGAGCAGCGTTTCGGGGTGCGCCATAAAGAAAAACTGAAGCAGATGCGCCTCTCCGTCGATGTCCTGGCAATGACGGCGACGCCGATACCGCGGACGATGCATCTTTCCCTCGTCGGGGTGAGAGATCTCAGTGTCATCGAAACACCGCCGGAAAACCGCTACCCCGTTCAGACTTTTGTCGCCGAGTACTCCGATCATCTGGTTCAAGAGGCGATCCAGAGAGAGCTGGATCGGGGAGGCCAGATCTACTTTGTCTTCAACCGCATCGCCGGGATTCGCGCCATGGCTGAAAGGATCCGGGAGATGTTCCCCCATGCGGCGGTGGCGGTGGGGCACGGTCGCATCCCCGAAAGCGCTCTGGAGCAGCTGATGGAAGACTTTATCAGCGGGGAATATCAGATCCTGGTGAGCACAACGATCATCGAGGCGGGTCTGGATATCCCCAATGTGAACACCTTGCTCGTCTTTGATGCCGATCAGTTCGGCCTGGCTCAGCTCTATCAGCTCCGCGGGCGGGTGGGCCGTTCCCACCGGCTCGCTTACGCCTATCTGACCTACCGCCGGGATAAGATTATCTCGGAAAACGCGAAGAAAAGGCTGCAGGCGATCAAGGAGTTTACCGAGCTCGGCTCAGGGTTCAAGGTGGCTCTGCGCGATCTGGAGATCCGCGGCGCCGGCAATATTCTCGGGTCGGAGCAGCATGGTTTTATGGTGGAGATCGGTTTTGATCTCTATTCCCGCCTTCTTGAGGAGGCGGTGGCCAGGATCAAGGAGCGTCCGCCCAAGGAGGAGCCGCCTCCGCCGCCCCGCCTCGATCTGAAGTTGAACGCCTTTCTGCCCTCTTCCTATATCATCAATCAGGGGCAGAAGATCGATTTCTACAAGCGGATCTATACCCTGACCTCGGAGAGTGAGCTCCGCGAAATTGAAGAGGAGCTGCGCGATCGCTACGGGAGTCCGCCCCCGCCGGTGCAGAATCTGCTGCAGGCGGCGGCTTTAAGGCTCACTGCCGTCCGTCTCGGCATCGCTTCGCTGGAGCAGCATGACGGTGCCGTCACCGTCAAATTTTGGCCCGGTCGCAGCCCCGATCGGTTCCGCCTCGATCCGGCGGTGTGCCGGGGGCAGTGGCGGGTTCACCGGCTCGGCGGGGAGACGCTGGGGCTGAAATTTCACAAAAGCGCCGGGGAGAAGATGCTTCCGGAGCTGCACCGCTTTTTAAAAGAGCTGTCCGAAGATCGGCCTGCAGAGGCGCCGGCACCAAAAGATTCCTGATGCATAAAAGAGCTGTTGGGGATGAATACTAATTTCGGAGCAGAGAGTTATTGCCTGGAACTTCACAAAGGAGGAAACATAGTTGAAAGCAACCGGTATTGTCAGGCGCATTGACGATCTTGGCCGGGTTGTCATCCCCAAGGAAATCCGCCGCACCCTGAAGATTAGAGAAGGCGATCCTTTGGAGATTTACGTGGACCGGGGTGGAGAGGTTATCCTGAAAAAGTACTCTCCCATCGGTGAACTGGGTGATTTTGCCCAGGAGTATGCCGATTCTCTCTACGAATCGATGGGCCACATTTCATGCATTGCCGACCGGGACACCATCATTGCGGTGGCCGGGGCGCCAAAGAAAGAATTTGTGAATCGGCCCCTGAACAGCGCCCTGGAGCAGGTTATGGAAAATCGAAAGAGTGTGTTGATCAACGACACCTCCGCCCACCAGTATTACCGGGAATCGGATGACATGTTCGGCCCTCGCTTTGCCAATGAAGTGATCGCACCGATCATCTCCGAGGGTGATCCCATCGGCGCGGTGGTTATCGGCAGCCGGGATCCTTCGATGAAGATGACCGATCTGGAGCTCAAGCTGGCTGAGACCGCTGCTTCATTTTTGGCCAAGCAGATGGAGCAGTAAACCCTGAAAAGTAGATCAGGCAGGCAGTAGTTGGTATAATACATAAGGCAGTAGTTGGTATAATACAGCCGCTAGGAGTATCTAAAGGGACCGGTACCGGAAGGGAAGGAAGGGCTTTGTCCAGCCACAGCAGATTTATCCGGGGCGCGGCTATTCTGGCTGTGGCCGGGGTGGGGGTTCGTTTCATCGGCGCCGCGATGAAGATCTGGCTTGTCAGAATTATCGGCGACGGCGGCATCGGTCTCTATCAGATGGCCTATCCGATCTACTCGACCCTGCTGGCCATCTCGACGGCGGGGATCCCGGTGGCCATCTCGAAGCTGGTCGCGGAAAAGGTCACCGTAAACGATTACCGGGAGGCAATGCGGGTCTTTCGCATCGCCTTCTTCATTCTGACCCTGACCGGTCTGGCGATAACCTTGTTTCTGTATTTTACTGCCGGGAGCCTTGTCCAAATTACAAAAGCGGATCCCCTTTCGGTTTACTCGATCATGGCCATCGCCCCGGCCATATTTTTTGTGACGATGATGTCGGCGCTGCGCGGCTTTTTTCAGGGGCAGCAATATATGTTCCCCACTGCCGCTTCGCAGGTGATCGAACAGGTGGGCCGGGCGGTGTTGTCTCTTTATCTGGCGATGCACCTGCTGGGCCGGGGGCTGGAATACGCTGCTGCCGGCGCCGCTTTTGGTACAGTGGCCGGAGGGATTCTCGGCCTGTTTTTGCTGCTGCTGCTCTATTACCGGCGGCGTCCGCTGTTCATGGAAAAGGTCCGGGCTCAGCGCAAAACAGAACCCCAGTCGGCCGGTCTGATCATCCGGCGCATCTTTAATCTGGCTATTCCCATCACTTTCGGCTCGCTGATCATGCCGCTGCTGAGCCTCATCGATCAGCTGATTGTTCCCGGCAGGCTGAAGGCCATCGGACTGGCCCAGCAGCAGGCTACCGCTCTTTTCGGTCAGCTCACCGGGATGGCCGGCTCAGTAGTCTATTTCCCCAACGTGGTCACCCTGGCTCTGAGCATGAGTCTGGTGCCGGCGATTTCGGAAGCTTTAGTCTTGCGCAACAAAATGCTGATCAGGAGCCGCTCTGCTGTTTCGATAAAGCTGACCGTGCTCTTCTCCATGCCGGCGGCGGTGGGTCTTTACCTTCTGGCC
>JAAZIG010000067.1 GCA_012510325.1 Bacillota bacterium | reverse complement strand
CACCTGCGGGGAACACCGCGATTTTGAAATATCGAGACTGAGGGAGGTTGGAACACCCCCGCACCTGCGGGGAACACCTTTCCGAGATCTCGTTGCCGAGGGCAAGTCCGGGAACACCCCCGCACCTGCGGGGAACACACTTAGATATTCCTTATTCTAAAGCATTTTCATTTGCTTGATGCTCATAATTTTATTAGTTTCTCGTAAAGTTTATAGGTTATTTCGCAATCCGCTAAGCTGCGATGTATCTGCCTGGTGTCAATTTCAAAATGCTTTGCAAGTACACCCAGCTTATAACTCTTCATTTGTTTAAGTTTTTTCCGAGATAGCACCAAAGTATCTATCTTTGAATTTCTAATTGTTGGCAAGCCACAACTATTACATGCTTGCTGCAAAAATTTAAGATCGAATTCAATATTGTGCGACACAACCGGCAAATCTTGTAGAAATTCCACAAATTGCTTAATGGCCATAGATATCGGCACGCCTTCTTTGTTCAACATTTCGTTTGTAATACCTGTAATCTTTTGAATCTCTGTTGTTATGGGAACCACGGGCTTCACAAGTAATGAAAATCTTTCAACTATATTGTGCTCCAACACCCGAATTGCACCCAATTCAATTATTTCATGTTTTTCAGGATGAAGCCCGCTGGTTTCAATGTCTATTACGACGTAGGTGTTGAGGTGAGCAGTGCCCCTTTTATTCATGGCACGTCTTGCAATCAACCTTTTACTCGCTTTACTAAACCCCAAACGTGATTCTTGCAACTTCCTTATACGGGAAGGGCTTGGCCTTAACATCAATTTTATTCCATCAAAGTCTATGGGCTCCCATGTACTGTTATGAACCCGAAAATCCAACCGTTGTTCGTTGTTTGTGTTAAAAACCATGGTTGCCCTACCATTTTTAATGGTCTCAGTAACGCGTTCCCATAATTTGTCCCGAACACGAGCGCTAACTTGTCCGACAAAAACTCCTGGATTAATCTCGAGCAGCCATTTCGTCAGATCGCCCCTTAGGCCAATGGGGCAATCTGTCATTGTTAGGATAATCACAACTCATCCTCCGACAGAAGTTTCCCGTAACCCTCTTCGAGTTCTTCCTCATTCAGACCGGCTTCGCCAAGTTCCTTTCCGTAGGAAGTAGCATTTTTCACCAACCCGTTTTTTTCGTCCCATAACCACAGCACATTGGTCTGGATTTCCGGCACATCTCGGGATGAACCATCTTTGGCAACTCCTAGGAGTAACTCCCGGATATCCCTAACTATACGCACCATGATTTTACCATCCGAAATCGCATCCCGCATGGCTCGTCTCGTAACTGCTCCTATATCTTCGGGCTGCTTTGCCGCTATTTGAAATGCTATAGGGATGCTCAATTCGGCTTTGTAAAGATCAGCAATATCATAAACAAAAGAGCGCTCATGCCCTGTGTGTATAAAACCGAGACCGGGTGCACATCCCAGCGCCGTAATGACACTATGCGCCACCCCATAGAGGCAAGCATGAGCAGCGGAAAGTGCCATGTTCACCAGATCACTAGCGGTAAAATCATTAGGGTCGTATTCGCGGCCACTCCAGGTCACTCCGGTCGCTTTCGCGGTTTCTCGGTAAATAGATCGCACCCTGGCTCCTTCACGTCCCCGAAGCTGTTGCATTGTTAAATTTGAAACATCATCATCTGTAAAGCGCATGGCGTACATACGACGGGCTACCGCCAGACGACTGCGGGTATTGGAAACCAAAGCTGCCTGCGCCGTCAACATACTAGATGAATGGGTTAAGGGACGACCATGGGCATAATAACGCACCCCATGCTCTCCAACCCAAATAACACTGGCCCCGGCATCCCCAATTAGCTCCATAGCCCGGTGTGAAACATTGCTGCCCGGCCCCAACAGGATCACACTTAACGCCGCAGCAGGAACATGCACTGTTCCTCGCAAATCAGTAACTGTTATTGCATTGTCTTGTCGGTTTACCAGGCAGCGCTCCAGGTATAAAAACGAAATTCTTTCCCGCATTGTCGGTAACATTTGGAGCTGCGGCCGTTTCATCCCGGGTCCCCCACCACTCATGATGTCGGCCTCACGATTGTCAACAACCCACACCCAAAAGCTTTAGCTCGTCCAATTCCACAGGTCATAGCGTTCAGAAACAAAGCTAGATCAGTAACCTCGAGGATGCCTTCAAAGGTCGCCATCCCCAAAGTTATTGTTTTCTGATTGCGACGGAAACGACACGTCTCCCGGTGAACAATCTTAAAAGAACCCGAGGATAGGGCAAAGCCGTTTTTTTTAGCCCTCTCAAGCAGCCATTGTTCTTGTTGCTTGGCAGTGATATGAGCATAGACCTTCCCGCGGCTTCCCGAGTCTTTGTCATCAGGTTGTTTGACACTATGCACCGGGTTTGCTCGCAAACGAAACTGCCATTGCTGCCCCACCTTGATTTTATCCATCAAATAATTATAGTTTTTTGTTTCCCACTTCTGATCATTTTCCGGCCAGCCAAACTGCTCCACGATATGGGTGAAATCTGGCTTTTGTTCGCTCAGCACTAGCAGATAGGTATCATTGCCCAAATGGTCTATACGCCATAGATTGCGACTCTTTACCGATGAGCCTGGCGGAAAGCTGCTTTCCACAGCTGCATGAATTCGCTGGGGAGAAGCCAACGCAGCCATAGTATCCCGCCTGCGCGTATGCAAAGCAATTCTAGAAAGATACATCTTTGCTAAACCCTCCATTCAGCCATTGCATCGTGTTCGGTTGCTCCTTCAGCAGAACCGGTCCAATCACTCATCTCAACCGTTTCAAAAGCATCTCGAACCATGCGAAAAGCATATTGACGATAGCGATGATCAAAGGAAACCGGCAAATCTCTCCGTAAAAAAGCCCCTGGCTCGTCAGGTCCAGCATCATGAACAATAGTCAGCCTGATCGTTCTTGAACGCCTTTTCTTTTGAAACCACTCGCAGGCTTGCCAGGGTTCTTCTTCAAGAGCCTCCAAAAGACCTAAATCACTCACCCTTACTATCAATTTACCAACTGGCGGACAAGAACGGCGCCCCAAGTATAGCGGATAAAAAGGATTTTGCAGGGCAACTTTCAATTTATTCAGAAAAACCCTCTCACCCTCCAATCCGACCAGAAACACGGCATCGGTAAGATAATACCGGGTTGTCACAAAAGGAGGAGCTTTCGAATCCAACATGGCGGTATGATAATCCCGCAGAAGTGTCCCAGGTTGATCTATTCTAACCCCGAAGCGTAAAGTGGTTAAGTCATCCATATTTTCATCCCGACCTCGTCCAAGAGCAGCAGCCAGTAATCCAATCACCCCGCTTTTGGAGGGCTCTCTGGCTGTATCACGGGTATCAAATTTGCTGGCAATGCCCCAGGATTGTAACGGTGCTGCTAGTCGTAACAACAAAGTGCTCATGCCTTTTCGCCGTCCTCTTGCAAAATGCCTCCGACAACTTGTTCTACTTTACTCAACAGCTCGGATAGTCCCATCTTTTCACCAAGTTTGTCCAGTTCGCTCCCTATGGAGACAACAAATGCTTTCTCCGGAGCATCCAAAAAATTGCCGTATACGGCATTAGCATATTCAGCCAGCGCTTTCGAGGATTGCTCTTGGTAGCCCCGGTCCCCCGCCCTGATGGGCTGCTCAAAAGCGCCAACCAAATTAACTGGCTGATCTTGACGAATAGCAACCATCACTGCATAAGGAGGCGTGTTATTGGCAAAGGTATTTAACTTTCCCGTAGGCATAGAGCAGACAAAGCCACGGACAAATTCCCTGACTGCTTTGGTGGAAGCACCAAGATCGCCCAGATTGGTTTTCAAATCATGAGCGGCAACTGTCGCGTAGCGATAGAGGGTGGAAGAGTTAAATTCGATCGTCCCGATCATCCCAGCACCTGACTGATCCTCCGGCGCCCGATCATCCATCGCCGTATAGTAGTCGTATTCGTTTTCCACCCTGTGAGTTGAGATTGCGTGAGCTACCTGGGCAGAAGCATCTGCATTCAGTATCGGATCATCAGCCACCATGCGACCGAACAGGGCAATTTCGACCCCTTTTCCCGCATTAAGCGCTGCTTGTGCTTCCTTTTTACCCGGCATTGGGTCAGTAAGCGCGAGCTTGGCCATACTCTCCGCTTGCTTGTTGCTCATAAAGAAGAGAGCCTTTGCCTCTGAATCCTTTGTTGTGACCCCGGCATTATTGATAATCTTCTCCGCAAGCTCTTTGGACTTTTCATCTCCGGTATCGGAGATAGCCCGGATCTGAACAGCAACTTTATCAACTATTTTTTTTGTGCGTTCGTCTAGCTCATCCTCACTAAAGTATTTTTTAAACATTTCCCTCATTGCCCGTTTCCAAGCCTGTGATGAAACCCGCGCCCGGCGGACACCTCCATATACAGCTGTCTTGGGGCTACCGGTGTCATCCCTATTAACGCAGCTAGGCGGCAACGACTGGACCACATGGACATCCACAAAAATCCGATTGACATTACGGTTTTTCATTTTGCTCCTCCTCACTGTCTATTTCAGCATTTTGCTGACTGGCACGGTAATAATCCTCACCCCAACGCAACCTCACCCGGTTCCTGTGTTCTTCAAATTGATACCAAAATAAATCCTCAGCTAGGCGTGGATAATCTAAGGGAATATCTTCTCTTTTCAGAAGTTGAATCATACCCCGTGCATGATAAGCAAATTCGGTGAATTCTATAGCTGTGACCACAGCGTCAAAGCGCCGTTTAATGGCTGGTTCTCTGTCCTTACTGCGACTAACAAGCAGGCCTGTCGCCCGCCCTAGCGAATTGCCTTCGTCTTCACTCTCGGGACTCCACCCGATACTCATCGGGCGATCCCGGCTTTTCCCCTGTTGGTGCAGGGCAAAAAGCGTCAGGGCAGTGTAAATCGCCCATTCCGAGTAACTTGGTTCACTGCCCCTGCCATAAAGGCGTTCCGGCATGCCTTCAAGGAAAATCTCATAAAGTTCGGGCAGTTCTCCCGGTTTTTTACCGATCCCCCGGCGGAGTTTGGCTAACATACCCCGGCTCCAGGAGTTCTCCTCCAACAGAAGATCGATCTTCCTGCGGGTAAACCTTCTGATGAGATAGGTGTCATTTTTTTGTTTTCCCATTTCCTCTACCCCCTTTCGCAATAGTGCGCACTACATTTCTGCGAAATTTTGCCAGCGCCCCCGGTGCAGTGTACAAATTAGTCACCTTATGCCTACCCCGTTTCTCCTCCACCAAGCGGCCAATTATAGCCTTTTCACCATATTGCCGGCTCATTTCCTCGCCCAGTTGAAAAAGGATGCGTTTTAAAACCGATGTCCATTCCTTCTCTGCTTCTCCCATATCCGTTTTCAAGGGATCTATACTACCAAGCCACCTTCGAAAAGGCTCATCCATTCTGAAATAAGCCTCCCCCCTACCAGCATCTGCCCTCCCCCCTCCTGCCCTATGATGAGAACTGTCGCTGTCACCAGCTGCTTTGGCCAAATCGGCAGCCAGAACAGCCAACTTTCCGACACAATTATCCGTTAACTTCAGCAAGTTATTTATTAGCGGCATCCATTTGCCACCCAACTCAGTAAAAACCCCATTGTGAATTGATAGCGTATCTGATGTCATCGCATCCACCTTGGCATTCATGGGGCCATAATGAAATCCCACAGCACAGAGTTGGACAATACCTTCGTCCATAAGCTCTCTTTCCTTTATCTGAGCGAGCCACTGGACAACTCCCGGAGAAAGGTTTTCAACTGAACCATTCGCCTGCGGCAAAATTGAGCCGAGATCACGCCAAAGATTCCGTTCCTCTCTGTGTCTGTTTGGAATATAATGCCCTTTGGTCTTTCCCAGTTTACTTAGATGCCATCCGCTCATCTGCTCAATAACCATATTTGCTGTCTCGAAGACATCCCCGTAAGAATATAAAACCCCGTTAACCAAACCTTTATCATTACCGCTTCCCGCAAATAAACGGATCCGTCTCGATTGCCAAGTCAATAGTTCACAATAGCCCGCTGGACGCCGTTCTTTTTTTTGGGGCCCTGGCACTGGCTCCTCCTCCCATGTCGGTACTCCATACGGCAAAACCTTATCGCCCCCCAGCAGAACAAAATTGAGCAGAAGGGTTTCAAATAGGGTGTTCATGGCAGGATATATTACCCCAATCTTCCCCAGCCACCCGGTTCCTCCACCATCCTTGCTCCCACCGACCACCGACGCTTTCTTCCCTGCGTAATCCCAGGCTTGCATGGAAACAAGCCAACGTGCTGCTTCAGCAAAAGACAAAACTTCCGCATCTCTACCGCTTTTTGTACTAATAAATCGCCTGCTAGCTCTGCTGGGAACATCGGACACTATTTGCGATACGGTGTTGATCTTTCCCTCTGTCCCATGTAACCCCGCTACTTGATAAAAAGGTCGCTCCGGATGAAAAAGATAAAATCGTTCTTCATAAAAACACAGGCGTTTTTTAATCGGCTCCATAGGAAAACGTTTCAAATCCCATAAACTTTTCCAACGTTTCGGAGCTTCTTCAGCCTTGTCGATAGGATTTTGCTGCCCGTACACATCCGCCCGCGTAAAAGTCGCATAAAGCACCGCCAATATTAACCGCAAGATCGCCACATCCTGACTGGGCAACTCACCTGCCAAACAACGAATCTCGTGAGCCTCCTCCAGAACAGTCAGAAGGGATAACTCATCAGGTTTTCCCTCTCGGTCTAGCACCTTTATCCAGGGCTCATAAAGTAGATTAAAGGTTTTCTCCTCCATCCCCATCTCCTTCTCCCATTTTTTTTGAGAACAGCCCGTAATCCCGGTTATATTGCAGGTGGTATCCACAAAGTTCTGCTGTAAGTTGTTCATCTAGGACCAGGAAAAGTTCACCCTTGAGCCAGGAAGATCTTTGCCACTCATAAAGTTCCCCCAAGGCTGTTTCCTCCAATTCCTCAATGGTGCGATCCAGTTTGTAGCATAGGCTGAGGGGAAGCTGAATACTGCACTCTGCCATAGCTTTTGCCAGTTTCTCCCCTGGAGGCTCAAATACCGATATTTTGCAATCTCCATACTTGTCCAGCCACGGCAAAGTGTAGTACTCGCCACCCCTGCGTTGAACAACAAAAACCTCCAGAGTACTCTCCGTATCCCGAACCGCCGCCTCACCCCTTTTGCCTGAGGGATCGTCCGTTAAAGCCATATCTAGCCAGCCAACCAGATCCTCCGTTCCCCTACAAGGATCGGATATTTGAAATGTTTCTGCTTTGTTTTTTTTATTCTCCGCCTTACTTTCCTCTTTCTCTCTGGCAGCTTCATATTCCATCAACAGATCGGGGTGAATGCTTACCCCCTCCGATCCATACGTTTCCTGAACCAAGTGTGGAATAGCACTCGGCAGCATAAGGCTTTCTGGGAGTAGTGCCTGCGTGTTCATTAATAAGTATTTACCGTATATCAGTTCAGCACCACGATCGAAATTTGAGCCATCCATACCTGTAACATAGCAGACAGGTTTCTTCAGCTTTGGTAGACGGTTGTGTTCATGTCGATGCAACCGGCCGATTCGCTGGATCAGCAAGTCCATGGGACAAATATCGGTAATTAATAGATCAAAGTCCAGATCGCAGCTCTGCTCAAATATTTGGGTGCCCACAACGATATAACGCCAGGGCCGTACGCCACCAGGACCCAGTTTCTCAAAAAGATCTATTTCTTTTTGTGCCCTATCCACGGCTATAAAACGTGAATGGAGCAAACAAACATCACTGCCGAAATGCTCTTCAAGCGCAACAGCTATTTCTTGGGCTCGCTTGACTGTATTTACAATAACCCCGGCACACCCGCCCGCAGACAACAGATCGGCCAGAACAAGCGCTAACTCTTGGTCTTCAGATAAAATCCTGATTGCGATTTCCTGTGAACGTTGCCGGCCGAGAACTTTTTTTTGTAATACTTCACCGCCTTTGGTATAGGTTATAAGGGGATAATCTCTGGTCGTTGCCCAGTTTGGCAGCGCAACTTTTCCCGGCTCTTCATCATCGAATATGGGATCGTATACTTTCTCAACTGCTTGATTCAAATAGGCGTCGCAGAGCTGTTTGCGCTTTTCACCGGGTAAAGTAGCCGACAAAACGATCACCGGTACTCCGTATGCACCCAACCAATTTAAAACCTTATATAAATATTGACTCATGTAGGTGTCATAAGCATGACACTCATCTAAAATAACCACTTTATTTGCCAGCCCCAAGTGACGTAGGGCCAAATGCTTCTGTTTCAAGCCCGCCATCAGAACCTGATCAATTGTCCCGATCACAAAGTCAGCCAAAATGCCTTTTTTGCGTCCGTGGAACCATTCATGGACAACGATAGCATCACTTTCAGTTTCTTCTTCTTCATCACCGATCACCCAGTGCCCACCCATCTTGGAAGTTGATTTGATTCCACCATAAAGTTCATTAAGATCAGCTTTACCGTGAGCCAGATGGACTGCATGTTCACTCCCGCTTTCCAACCGCCCGATCCATTCTAGAACCCTTGGGAACAATCCATTCGCAGTCGCTTGGGTTGGCAAAGCAAAGAATATCCCGCTCCTTTTGGTTTTCTCTGCCAGCACCTCTGCTACCGCCAAAGCTGCCTCTGTTTTTCCTTCACCCATCGGTGCCTCAAGGATAACCAGACCGGGGTACAACATCTCCCCCAGTGTATCCAGCATGGCTGTCTGGATGGGACGAGGCTCACTGATCCCAAAACGTTTTTCATAAAGCCCAGCGCCCATCTGAAGCCAAACATCATTGGGCATCCAGCATTCCGGAAGAGCGAGTTCCTGCCATGCAACTTCCGCCCTGTCAGCGAATGATTTTAAACCTTCAGCTATGTCAAAGTAAGGGAATAGATCTTCGTTACTGGCAAGCCAATCCACCATGATCACCAGCCCACTGAGCAGTATCTGTGCAGTAACGTCCGGCTCCCACGAGCTGGCCTCCGTTGCTGAAACACCTGCTCTTTCCAAGGCATAGGCCAATAGATCTTGTTGAAGTTCCACCCATTTTTCCTGCCCTTGTCTCCACCCCAAATCCGCAAGGTAGGAATTTTTGAGGTTATACAACTGAGCGTGGTTTGGCGGTTGCCCGTGGTGTCCACCAAGAATTACCGCAAGTTTCCGGTGAAATCCATATTTCTCAAGAATCAGCTGAGAAGCCCAAAAATGTCTCGCCTCTCGGGGGTGAAGATAGTCGGGAAGAGGCAGGCCTGCACTGGTTAGCTGTCCGTACAGCTGCTCATCAAGATCAAAAGGACCCAGCCTGCCCTGAAAAGCTGGAATAGCCTTACCCAGATCATGTGCCGCCGCAAGAAAAACGAGGCAAGGCAGCGCTGCCTCGTCATACTCGGCTGCATCCCCCGTAGACAAACCAAGACCATCAGCAATTTTTCGTTTTGTGGAAGCAGGGAGCCAGTTATGCCAAACCAATGCAGCGGTTTCTGCGGCATCAGCCATATGCACAATCAGTGGAAGCCACTTGCTTTCTTGATTGCCACGTGTCTTTTTTGCCCAAACCACTTTTATCCTCAAATCTTTCACAATATAACCCCCCTATATTCATTGCGCTAACCAGCAACTCAATTTTATAAACCGCTATGCGTCTGGAGTTAAATCTTTGAGCTAATCTTTTAACCTAGAGATTTAATTAACTTTCAGGATGTGAATTCATAAAATAAAATAAGTTACTTGGTGATATGCATAAGCTTTGCTGGCTTTGTAGCAGTTTGTTAAAGGCTTCTTGGGTTAAGCCGATCTTTATCTGACGAATAAACAATTTTAGCTGATACCCAAAAGCTCTGCTGTTATGGGTTAAGGAATAGACTGCTGCGGTGGTCAGTAACAAACAAATTTCTGGAGCTGTTTTAGGTTCGAGTATCACAGATCTTTTGTAATCACCCAAAGCTGGGGACATTACGTAAAGCTGTTATCCGGCAATTTATGGGAAACCTTCGCTGTATGGATAAAATGGTTTACCATTTTGCAGCTAAGATTCACCCCAAACCAAGTGCGCTATACTTTGCCATCATATCGCAATCACATATGGCAATTATAGTAATTATCTTCTACATAATGCACCATTTTCCTGCTACAAACAAGACACAATTCGCCTGTAAACCCCATCAAATTTTTCAATTTTACCTTATTTACATCATAAACTACTGCAAAACAACAAGACCTTTTGTGCTTTGCTCTCGGCATATAATATCAAAATAGATAATTATAAGGTAAAAATCCTTTTATGTGGCGTTATCAGCATTAGCCACGCTGCAAGTACAGACCATTTTAGCTTCTTGAAAAATGATTAGCTTCCTCTCATGATCTTGTGAGTACAAACGCCATCAGCTTGTCTTTAACCACCCCTTTAACAGGAACTGCTGGTTTGGTTAAAGAAATAGTGATTATATTCTAATTTTATTTCCGGGGCAATCTTTTCATTTTATTTCTTCCCTGCACCTGAAGCCGATTGTTCCGGCAGAAAGGAGAGCAGCAATGGAGGTAAAATGGTACGGTACAGCCACTCTAGTTTTCTCAGCAGAAGGAAAGACAATTCTTTTCGATCCATTTTTCCCGATGAACCGGGAGCTGCCCAGGCCTGATCTTTCGGAGCTGGCCGGCTGCGGGGATATCTTCATCACCCACGGCCATTTCGATCACCTCATCGATGTGCCGCAGGTGGTTGCCGCCGGCGGAGGGCCGGTATTCTGTTCGGAGGTGGCGGCAGAGACTCTTCTCCGGGAGGGGGTAGATATCAGGGATATCACCGTGCTCCAGCCGGGCAAGCCGGTTGAGCGGGGTCCGTTCAAGGTGACCGCCTTTAAAGGAGAGCATATCCGCTTTGACCTCAAGCTTATCCTGCAGACTCTGTTCAACCGGCGGGTGATCTCGTACCGCCGCAATTTGGGAGCACTGCTTAAGGGAGCGGTGCGCTATCCCAAGGGGGAAGTGCTGGTCTTTCTCATCGAAGCTGCAGGGAAAAGAGTGCTCCATCTGGGCAGCCTGAGCCTGGATGAAGATGAGCGCTACCCTGAAGAGGTGGATATTCTCACTATTCCCTATCAGGGCCGCTCCGATCTGGTTTCCTATGCCTTACCGTTCATCCGCCGCATTCAGCCGAAGACCATCTACCTCCATCATTTCGACGACTCTTTCCCCCCGGTCTCCAGCCCGGTGGAGGTGCAGCCCTTTGTCGATGCGGTTACAGAGAACTTCCCCGGCATTGGCATCGTTCTTCCGGAGCCTTTGAGGACGATAGCGCTGTAGAAGGCTGTAGAAGGAGCACTGTCGGGGCCGTAAGCGGTCATTCCGGAAGGCGGCGCGATCCGCTGGAGGGATCGCTATTCGATTATGAAGATGCGGTTGGCGGGCAGCTGCAGGCAGCAGCTCTCCCCGGCGGGGATAAAGGCGGCGGAGAGCTTGGAGACCTCGGACTCCAGGTGAAACTCTTTTTCCAGGCCGTTTAAGGCCTTGAACCGGTAGGTGTAGGTGGAAATCCCGTCCACCGCTTCCACCACTGTCGCCCGGAGCATGTTTTCACAGGAGCGCTCCCGGATGATGCAGACATACTCAGGCCTGATCCCGACGGTAACGCGCTGCTTTGGGCGATAGCTGTTCGCAGAAGAAAGGCTGATCAGGAACCGCTCATTCCAATCCGTTACCAGGACGGTGGCCTGGTGGTTGTCGAGACTTTCGATGACCCCTTCGGCCAGGTTTCTCGCTCCTGTCAGGGTGGCCACCGCCTTGCTGGCGGGGGCGTTGATCAGGGCACTTTTCGGGCCGAACTGCAGGATTCGCCCGGCCTCGTAAACGGCGATCTGCGAGCTCAAGCGGTAGGCCTCTTCCAAATTGTGAGATACGAAGATGATGTTGCCCTTGTAGAACTCATGTATCGTCAAGAGCTCTCTCTCCAGCTGTCCCCGAACCTGGGTATCGAGGGCGGAAAAGGGCTCGTCCAGGAGGAGGATCGCCGGCTCGGGGGCGAGCGCCCGGGCCAGGGCCACCCGCTGCTGCTGTCCGCCGGAGAGATGGCGGGGGTAGCGCTCTTTGTAGTCGCCGAGGCGCATCTTCTCCAGCAGATAGGAGACCCGGGTCTCGATCTCGGTGCGGTTCTGCCTGGAGATACCAAAGGCGACATTATCGAATACGCTCAGGTGGGGAAAGAGGGCATAGTTCTGGAAGACATAGCCGATCTTCCGCTTCTGCGGGGGCAGGTTGATCCTCCTGGACGAGTCGAAGAGGACCCTGCCGTTTACGTTGATATAGCCCTCCTCCGGTACCATCAGTCCGGAGATGCACTGCAGGGTCAGGCTCTTGCCGCTGCCGGAGGGGCCGACTATGGAAAGGATCTCCTGATCCATGGAGAAGGCGACCTTCAGGTTGAATCCGGGGAGCGTTTTATCTATTTTCACTTCTAGCAAGATCATGACCTCCCGGAAGTCAGTGTTTCATGTAGAGATGGACATTCCGTTTCCAGTAGTTGAGCAAAAGGATCGAGACCAGCGAGATGACCATAATCACCGAGACCCAGCCCAGGGCCTTGGCATTGTTTCCTGCGGCGACGGCAAAATAGATCGCCAGGGGGATGGTTTGCGTTTTCCCGGGGATATTGCCGGCAATCATCAGGGTGGCTCCGAATTCTCCGAGAGAGCGGGCAAAGGAGAGAATGATCCCGGCCATGATCCCCGGCCAGGCCAGGGGGACAGTCACCCGCCAGAATGTGGCCCACTCGGAGGCGCCCAGGGTCCGGGCGGCGCTTTCGATATTGGGTTCGATCTGCTCAAAGGCTCCCCGCGCTGTCTGGTACATCAGCGGGAAGGCGACCACAGTGGAGGCGATGACGGTGGCCCACCACGAGAAGATCACCGTTGTCCCCATCTTGAGCAGCAACTTGCCCAGGGGCCCGTGCTTTCCGAAGAGCAGCAGCAGGGCAAACCCCAGCACCGTTGGCGGCAAGACCAGGGGCAGGGTAAAGAGCCCGTCGATGAGACCTTTGCCCCGGCCGCGGTAATAGGCGATCCAGCGGGCGGCGGCGAGCCCCAGAAAGAAGGTAAATATCGTTGAGATAGAGGCGGTTTTAAGTGAGATCCACACCGGGATCAGATCAAGTTCAGCCATGCATCGTCTCCGCTTATGAAATTTTTAGTGGCCCATCACCGCGCAGCAAGGGAAAGCTCTGCTGAAACAAGACGGCTTCCAGAGTAACTCCCCCTTACTGGACAACCAAATTCACTGCCGCTGCCCTCCCGCTGACGACAGCGGGAGGGGCAGCGGGGCTATTCCATTTAAGGGTGCCGGCGTTTAAAGAGGTTTAAAACCGTACTTTTCAAAGATCTCTTTGGCCTTCTTACCGGTCAGATACTTCAGCAGCGCTTTCGCCTCTTCCTGATTCTTGCTGTCCTTGAGCACCGCAACGGGGTAGGTCACCGGGGCGTGGGAGCCTTCGGGAGCGGCGGCAGCCACTTCGACCTTGTCCGAGATAAGGGCGTCGGTGCGGTAAACCGCGCCGGCCTGAACCGCTTCGGTCTCGACGTAGGCCAGCACCTCACGGACATCTTTGCTGAGCATCAGCTTCCCTTCGAGCGCCTCCCAGAGGCCGAGGCTGGTGAAGGCTTCCTGGGCGTACTTCCCTGCGGGGACGGATTCGGGATCGCCGATGGCGATGAGCTCGATCTCATCAGCGGTCAGATCCCCGAATTCCTCGACTCCGGCAAACCCCTTGGGCACCACCAAAACGAGCTCATTTTGCAGCAGATCGACCCTGGTCCCGTCAAGCAGCAGCTCTTTTTCCTCGAGCTCATTCATCTGCTTGGAAGCGGCCGACATGAAAATGTCAGCGGGGGCTCCCTGCTCGATCTGCTGCTGCAGCGCTCCCGAAGAGCCGAAGTTGAACTCGATGGTGACATGGGCCTGCTCGTCTTTGTACAGCTCGGCAAGCTCCTCCATGGCATCGGTGAGGCTGGCCGCCACCGAGAGATTCAGGGTAACCTCGTCCTTCTCTGCCGGGGCACATCCGCCCAAGGCCATAATCATCAGGGCGAGCAGAGCGATACCGCCGACAAACTTAGTCAGATGTTTTTTTCTCATTCCATCATCCTCCAGTTTTTGTTGACACTCCCCGTTACCTTCCGAATTATTTGAGTCTTAAGCAGAACCGCCGGACGGAAAGCTCCTCCTGCTCATATCTAATTTACCGCGCAGGCCGCTTTAAAAAAACCGCAGAAGGGTGCTCTCTCTGCCAATTCGATTCGCTGCCGGGTCATGCTCATCATTCCGCTTGAACATGAAAACAACCGGAGATCCTTTTGCTGGCAATTTGGCTCCGGTCGTCAGGATATGGTAAAGCTCACTCCTTTCCAAGTAGTGAGAGGCGCAGCCGTTTCCCGCCACACCCTAACGTCCAGCACGCCGGTGCTCAAGAGAGTTTAGGCGTGAAGGCTCGGAGTGTCTTTGATGTCGGGCCGGCAGATGCGCCGGGCCTTATTTTCAGTTCTCTAATTATTCGCTACCTATCCAGGGATATCCTTCCTCCGGCGTGCGGTGATCTTGCCGTTTGTTGGACCCCGGCATCCGCCTTACCGGCACCGCCCCGCCGGGAAAAACTTATTTTAGAGCCCTTTGTAGCAAAATTTGCGCAACCCCATCAGCGCGGCTGTTCCCGCAACTGTTGTCCCATAAAAGATTGCCGGCTTGCCGGTTTTTTCGGGGAGAAAGTTAACGATGGTCCCGTTGATCACGCTGCTTCCCGTCGCCAGGACAAGATCGCTCCAGTCCAGAAGCCCGGCGATGTCGGCGCGGCCGTCCTCAATCCTGACACCGTATTTCACTTCGCCGATATTGTCCTCATCCAGGTCCACCACTCTCATTTCAAACTGTCCGGCAAGCTCCTGGATCATCGCCGGCTGATAGCCGACAAAAGCGATCTTCGGGGAACCAAATTCCTCTTTTATGCTCAGCGCCAGAGCGGCGGCGCACTCTTCCGGTTCCTCATTTTTGCAGTGAATATTGTTTTGCGAGACTTTCAGGTAGTTGCAGACCGCATTGATGCTGGAGATCAAGACCGCCCGGTCGTAATTCGTCTTCAGAGGACGGCCGGCAATTTCGCGGAGAGTGCCGGCAAAGTTTTCCGGCATATCGGTAAAAGCCTGTCCCTTTGCTCCCCTGAAAACCGCCTCCATCAGTTTTTCCTTTCCCTTGAGCAGGGGAAAATCCTTTCGCTGCGGCGTGCCGATGGCTTCGCCGGGCTCCAAAATCCTGCCGCGCACTTCGATCCTTTCATTCAAGAGAGCGTTTTCCTGAATCAAGGCGCTAAACTTGGCCGTCAGTTCCTGATAAAATTCCTTCTGATCCATGTAATCTTCTCCTCAAGTGATCTTGTTTCGGGCGGGAGCAGCGGGGCCCTAGATCAGCGCCGTGCTAAAATAGCGCTCCGCCCGGTCCGCCAGGATGGTGGCCACCCTCTTTTCCAGGCCGTACAGCTGCGCGGCCCTGCTGGAGGCCCAGACATTGGCCCCCGAAGAAGTTCCCACAAGCAGGCCCTGTTTTTTCGCCAGGTTCCGGGCTGTCTCAATGGCATCCTCGTCGCTTACCTCGAAGACCTCATCCACCAGGCTGGTATCGAGCACCGGGGGCACGAAACCGTCGCCGATACCCTGTATTTTGTGCAGTCCGGGTTCGTGGCCCAGCAGTGCCGAGACATTTTTCGGCTCGACGGCGACGACGAGTATTTCCGGATTTTTTTCCTTGAGAAACCGGCCGACGCCGCAGAGCGTACCCCCGCTGCCGAGGCCGGAGACAAATATATCGACATCCGCTCCCATCTGCTCCCAGATCTCGGGAGCGGTAGTGAGATAATGAATCAGCGGATTGTCCGGGTTTTCAAATTGCTGGGGCACAAAAATAGAAGGATCGTCCTCTACCTGCCGGCGCGCATACTCCACAGAGCCCCCGAGACTTTTTTCCGCCGGGGTCAGCACCAGCTCGGCACCGAGGGCGCGGATGATCTTTT
>JAAZIG010000066.1 GCA_012510325.1 Bacillota bacterium | reverse complement strand
TTTCGGTCACAATCAGCTCGCCGTACTCCACGGCAGAAACCACTTTGTCCAAAAGAGCGCTGTTGATTGCCCGGGTGGCAATGCCGTCGCATTCCATCACTGCGGCGGCCAGAAAGACAGGCCTAATTTTCCGCTCAACTAGCATGAACCCCTCAACCAGAAGCAGCATGAGCAGGACCAGAACGATAAATGAGAGAAGCCCGCCCGGCGGTATCCGGCGGCGGCGTCTGTTGAGCATAAATAAACCCCCCGGTACCCTTATTCATCCGGCCGGGGGATTAGAATAATCAGTTTCCCTTGGCTGCTGTCCCGCTGCCGCGGCCCGAAAACCAAGTCCCTTCTCTGCTGCGGACCTCGGCCGGCGGGCAAGTTCTCAGGCAATAATGACGCGGGCAAATTTTCTCTTGCCCACCTGCAAAATCAGCTCGCCGGGGTCCTGCCAGCTCAGATCAATATCTTTGACCTGCTCCCGGTTCACCCGGACGCCACCCTGCCTGATCAGGCGACGGGCTTCGCTCCTGCTGGAGGCGAGGGAGGTTTCGACAAGCAGCGTAATCAGATCTGCAGACGGGGCGGCGGCAAACTGGAACAGCGGCATCTCCGCCGGGATCTCACCTTTTTGGAATACCTGTTTAAACCCCTCTTCGGCTTGAGCCGCCTCCGCCGCACCGTGATAAAGGGTCACGATCTCCCGGGCCAGCCTCATCTTGGCGTCGCGGGGATGAAGGCGCCCCTCCTTGTATCGGGCGATGATTCCCCGGGCCTCTTCTAGGGAAAGTCGTGTGGCCAGATGGAAATAGTCCGCCATCACCTCGTCGGCTATGGACATCACTTTGCCGTAGATCTCCGCCGCCGGTTCAGCGATGCCGATATAGTTCCCCAGGCTTTTGCTCATTTTCTGCGCGCCGTCGGTTCCGACGAGGATGGGCATGGTCAGGGCAACCTGCGGTTCTTCGCCGTGGGCCTTCTGCAGATGCCTCCCCATGAGCAGGTTGAACTTCTGCTCCGTGGCGCCGAACTCAATATCCGCTTTTACGGCAATGGAATCGTAACCCTGCATCAGGGGATAGAAAAACTCGTGAATGCCGATGGACAGGTTTTCCCGGTAGCGGTGCGCAAAATCCTCCCGCTCCAGCATCCGGGCGACGGTGCAGGTGGAAGCCAGCTGCAGCACATCGCCAAAATTCAGCAAAGAGAGCCACTGGCTGTTGAACAGGAGCTCTGTTTTCTCCCGATCGATTATTTTAAAGATCTGCTCCTGGTAGGTCCGGGCATTCGCCAACACCTCTTCTTCGGTCAGCTGCGGCCGCGTCTCGGAGCGATCGGTGGGATCGCCGATCTGTCCGGTAAAATCGCCCAGGATAATGACCAGCTGGTGGCCCATATCCTGAAATGTCTTCATCTTGTGCAGCACCACGGCATGGCCCAGATGGATATCGGGAGCTGAGGGGTCGATCCCCAGCTTGCAGCGCAGCGGCTTATTTTCAGCAAAACTGCGTCGCAGCTTCTCCAACAGTTCATCTTCGGTGATTATCTCTGCAGTATTCTCCTTGATCAGCTGCATCTGTTCTTCAACCGGCGGCATCGCCATAGCAAATTACCTCCTCAAAGAGCATCATCTTTTCACTATCTTATACCATTTTAGACGGCCAGTTAATCCTTTAATAATAGCTTTCCAGATCGAGCTTCATCCCATCGGCGGCGGCGATTACCCGGACCCCCGTCTCCCCGGTCAGGTGCCGGGCCAGAGCGTCGGGATTGCGCTGGAGCATGCTCATCCCAAAATGGGTCAGCACCGCCAGGCGCGGCCGAATCGACCGGATCAGCACTGAAGCGCTATTCAAATCGAGGTGTTGAATCCACTTCACCGGCGGGGGGCTGTAGAGCACCACGTTGAGGATCAGGATATCGCTCTGGGCATAATATTCGGCCAGTTCCGGAAAGTAGGCCGTATCGCTGACCAGCGATACCTTTCCATAAGGCAGATTGAAGATTATTCCATAGGTCTCCACGGAATGCCGGTGCCGCACCGGCGTCACGAAATCAAATTCGCCGAGCCGGTAGCGCCCTCCCTCCTCGAGCAGCTCCAGCCGCTCCACTGAACGGCGGGTATGGCGAAGAACAACGGGCTCATCGCTCTCGATGGCATCGGCGGGGGCAAACAGCGCTCCCCGGTGGTTAAAGGTGCCCTGTGTCATCGCTTCGATGAGCACATTGATATCGGTGGAGTGATCCAGATGACGGTGGGTCAAAATGAGGGCGTCCAGCTTTTCCGGATCCAGCGGCGGTCTGCTTGAAAAACAGTGGCACAGCGTTCCCGGGCCCGGATCGATGAGGATGTTCAGTCCTTGCAAGGAGCACCAGGTTCCCGCCGAGGAGCGCAGCTGCCGGGAGACGACAAAACGGGCTCCGGCGGTGCCCATAAATTTAATCCAGTCGCTCAAATTCTGATCCCTCATCATGAATCTGCTTTTTCCCCGGTCACCGCGAAAACTTTTACCGACCGTATCCCGGCGGACCGGCGGGAGCTGATTTGATCCCGCTTGAGAAATTCCGTCCACCGGCGCCGGCTTGCCCCGCCATACAGACGGCCCCGGGAGCACCGCAACAAACGCGCCGCCGGAGGCATCCTGTGACAGGACTCCTCCTAAGGAAGATTTCTCAATGAAAGCTCTTTTTCCTTTTTTGAGCAGGCGCTCACCGGCCCGTTTCGCCGCGGCGGTATCTCGAAAAAAAGAACTAAAAAAACGGCCTGTTCTGCAAAGCAGCGGCCGTTTGATTCCAAAACCGGAACCCGAGCAAACTGGTAAGCCGAGTTCTGTTTTCGGCAGCCATCTATCTTGGACGCCGGTTGCCCGGCGCCTCCAGCGACCAAACCCGAGGAGTCGGCGGGCAACCTCATCCCCCTCCTATTTGGTCTTGCTCCGGGTGGGGTTTACCTAGCGAACCGGTCTCCCGGCCCCTGGTGCGCTCTTACCGCACCGTTGCACCCTTGCCTCCGGCAGGAGGCGGTATGTTTTCTGTGGCACTAGCCTTAGGGTCACCCCCACTGGGCGTTACCCAGCACCCTGCCCTGCGGAGCTCGGACTTTCCTCGAGAACCTCCTTGCGGACGTGTTCCCGCGACTGCCCTGCTTACTCGGGTTTTCACCCGGTCATTGGAAACAAAGTATAACACGCCTCACCGTCTGTGTCAAAATAATATTTGTTTAATCCTGGATCACATGTTATTTTATGGCGAGGCGCTCCGGGGGAGCTTTCTCGTTGGATTTGCCCTTCCCGACGGTGCGGCCAGCCCAGAATTCCCGCGGAAACAGTTTCAGCGGGAACAAAGCGAAATCAGGCCGCCGGAGCCAGAGTTGTGCTGTCGCCCGGCTCCCGCGGGAAAAGGCCCCTTCCGGTTAAAGAGAGCGAAGCAAGATGATCGAGAGCCTCCTGCAGAGTTTTCACCGGAACCAAAGTGATCTGATGCACCGCCTTCTTGGCCTCCTCATAATTGTCCACCGGGACAAAAAACAGTTCGGCGCCCGCTTTTTCAGCGGCGATCACTTTCTGGTGAACGCCGCCGATTGGGCCTATCTTTTCATTGACATCGATCGTTCCAGTTCCGGCAATGAGGCGTCCCCCGGCCAGATCGCCGGGCTGGAGCTGATTCAAGATCTCCAGCACGAACATCAGCCCGGCCGAAGGGCCGGCGATTTCACCGGTCTCCAGCCTGATCTCCAGGGGAAGCACCGGCTTCCACTCAAGGGTGGAGATGTACACTCCCAAAGCGGGAAGAGAGGGATCATCGGGGTGGGCGGCGGTGGTCACGCTGAGATCGATAATTTCAGAATCGCGCATGACGGTCAGCTTAACCGCATCACCGACCTGCCGCTGCTGCACCTCAGAGATAACTTCGCCGGCCAGAAGGGTCTTGCGGCCATCTATTGCCGTGATCAGATCACCTTTTCTTAAAGTACCCTTCGAGGGGCTCTGATCCAAAAAACCGGCAACAACAACGCCCTCGCTGACGATCTCCACATCGTAGCCCGCCCGGCGCAAGGCGATGACCCGGGCTGTGTTTTTGCTCTCTTCCATCAGCTGCTCCAGCAGCTCGTAATATTCCCGATCACTCATCCCCTGCGGGATCACCTGTGAAAGGCGCTGCACCTCGACATCAGGATGCAGATAGCCATAAAGCAGTGACCAGAGATTGGTCTGCTTCTGGGCCACCGTCACCAGAAAAAACTTACCGGGATCATCGCCGGCCCCATCCTCCACAGCGACCATCTCCCGGAGATCCTGGGCGGTGCCGGGTTGCACCAGGACATGACCGGTGCGGATGAAATAACCGGCAATGAACAGGCCGAGCAAAACCAGCAGCAGCGGAACTTTACTTTTTCTTTTTATTTCTGGCAACAGATCAACCTTCCTTCAGGTAATTAAACAGCATGGGCAGCAGCTCGCGCATCGCCGCCTCACCCCTGCAGATAGCCTCTTCAACACGCTGAAAATCAAAAGAACCGATGTCATCGACTGCCGGGAGGACCAGCAGATCGGCATCCCCCTTCTGACTCTGGCGAATCTTCCGGGACATAATCTCGATCGACCTGGAGAGCACATCAAAGATATGATCCAGTTTGTAGTCTCCCGCATTCACTCCAACATCAACCGCGATGACCAGCTCCGCCCCCATCTCCCGGACCACCGAGGCGGGAACGCGCTGCAGGACCCCGCCGTCGACGAGCACCTTCTCGCCAATCTTTACCGGACTGAAGACCCCGGGGATGGCGCACGAGGCCCGGACCGCCCGGGCCACGGGGCCCTCATCGATAACCACTTTCTCACCGCTGATCAGATCGACAGCCACCACTGCCAGCGGCACGCTCAGATCGGAGAAGGAACGCCCTGCGGTGAGCAGATGAACCAGCTCTTCGAGCCTCTCCCCGGCGATTAGCCCTTTCCGCGGAAAAGTTAGATCCATCCAGTTACGCCGGGAGATCCGCTCTGCCAGCAGGCTGATCATCTTCAGATCCAACCCGCAGGCATAGAGAGCGCCGACAACACTGCCCATGCTGGTGCCGGCGATATAGCTCAGTCCGACCCCCGCTTCTTTCAAAACCTTGAGCACCCCGATATGGGCCAACCCCCGGGCCAAACCACCCCCCAGGGCCAGGCCGACTCTGCGATCTCCGGTCATTGTATTGCCCTCCCCGGCTGCCCTGGCAAGCAGAAAGTACCCTGGTATCCATATAATTTTATCATTATTGCAGGGGATCTTGCCAGGAATATAAAAATAAAACCGCCTGCCGGAGCAGGGCAGGCGGTTCAGTTGAGGTTAACTGTTTTTTTAATCATTCATTCTGGGGAAATTTGTTTGCGATAAGCTGATAAACTTCTTTGGGAACCAGCTTCCTGAAATCACCGCCAAAATCAGCAACCTCTTTGACGATACTGGAGCTGAGATAAGAGTATTTACTATTGGTCATCATAAACAAAGTTTCCACATCGGGATTGAGCTTTCGGTTAACCAGAGCCATCTGAAATTCAAATTCAAAATCGGAAATTGCCCGCAAACCCTTGATGATCACGCTGATTCCCTTGCGCTTAACATAGTCAATCAACAGACCGCTGAAATAATCAACTTCTACTTTGGGATAATCCTTGGTGCAGCGCCGGATCATTTCCAGCCTCTCTTCTATGGTGAATGCCGAATGTTTGCGTGGATTCTCCAGGATTGCTACAGTGAGATGATCCACAATTGCATATGCCCTGCTGATAATATCGAGGTGACCCTTGGTGATCGGATCAAAGCTGCCGGGGTATACCGCCTTTTTCAATTCAATGAACCCCCTTTGATTTATCTGCAAAATTAAATTATTTTAACAAGGGTCCTATAGATTTCGGTACTCTTCCAACCGGTTCCTTCTATCTGCTGAAGGAATTTTCAAATCACCCTTATGTTTTCCAGCCGGCAATATGTATAATATTTATTTTGTGGTCAATAATACCGTTGAGGTAAGATGATTTCCCATAAGCTCTTCCTCCGGTTTCTCCTCTCCCAATTGCCGCGGAAGCGGTGATTTTACCGCAGGTGTCAAAAACCTGCGGTATTTTTTTGCCCAAAATAAAGTGGCGGGCCGAAGCCCGCCGATGTAAATTAAAGATAAGTGCTGCTACTTATTGGGGCATCTTGCCGGCCATCTGGGTTTCGGCAGCATGGATCAGCTTTCTAACCATGTTCCCACCAATATGACCGTGCGTGCGGGCGGGCAGTGCGCCGAGATCGCCACTGTAATCGATCCCCAGCTCATTGGCCACTTCAAACTTGAAGTTTTCCAAAGCCTGAGCTGCTTCCCTGACCATAATCCGACTCGGTCTACGCGGCATTCCTTTTCACCTCCTTCTTTTTAATGCAGTCATAGTATGGTCGGCTGGAGCAGCTTTATGCTTAGTATTGTTTGCTAGATCAATATTATTTTGTTTCATTTTTTAAATTGTAACCACGAGTTCCAAATGAAAATTTTACCAATTTTTGACGGCCGCTCTTTCTTTTGCCGGTGCTGCGGCAAATAACAGCTGACGCAACCGCAGATCGCTGTTGTGATTGCCCCGGTGATATGTTAAAATTGATCACGGTTACAGAAACGCTTTTCTTGCTGGTAGTATTTGCGTTTCGGAAGGGTGGAATACCATGGCGAAGATATGTCAGATATGTGGTAAGGGTAAGGCCAGCGGTTTTCAGATCAGCCATTCTCATATCAAAACCAAACGACTGTGGCGACCGAACATTCAAAAGGTAAAGGCGATGGTCGATGGGTCCCCGCGGCGGATTAATGTTTGCACCCGCTGCCTGAAATCCGGCAAGGTCAAGCGGGCTTTGTAAAGAGCACCGCATCTGTTAGAAAAGCGATCAAAAAGGGGCTGCCCGCGGGCAGCCCCTTTTATCAAAGCTGAACTTTTAACGGTTGTCCAGGAAGTAGCCTTTCGCTTCATAAACCGCATCCGCAATTTCACGCCGCAGTCCATAGGTATTGATGGGCTGGGAGTTTGTCAGGATAGACATACCGTTAAGAGTTTTTGACAAAGCATCGCCTTCCAGAGTCCCGGCAAGAACTTCTTTGGCCCAGGTCTCAAGCTTGGGCACCATATCGCTGATCAAGATCTGCGTCATCGCCAGCGGCAGCTTCGCTTCCGCTTCGCCTTTGGCATCGATAATCTTCTTGGTCCGGATAAGAGCACTCTCCACCGCGAAGATTTCCATAGCCATATCGGCCAGCCGGACCAGGATTTCCTGCTGATCGGCCAAGGCATCCTGATATTTCTGAGCAGCGTTACCGGCAGCCATGAGGAAGAGTTTTTTCATCTTGTTCATGATGAACTCTTCACGAGCCAGGCTTTCAGTGGGCTCTTCGGCTTCACGCAGTTTCTTGAGCTCTTCGCCCAATCCAAATACTGCGTCCATAAACGGCACTTCGCCTTTAAGCGCCTTCTGCATCAGGGTGCCCGGAATGATCATCCGGTTGACTTCGTTGGTTCCTTCAAAAATACGGTTGATCCGGCTGTCGCGGTACGCCCGCTCGACGGGGTAATCCTCGACATAGCCGTAGCCGCCGAAGATCTGCACTGCTTCGTCGACAGCATAGTCCAACGCTTCCGAGCAGTAGACCTTGGCAATGGAGCACTCGATGGTATACTCCCGGATCGCCATGGCCAGTTGCGAGGCGTCATCTTTATCCGCCACCTGATCCAGCAGCTGGTCCAGCATTCCCCCGAGGCGGTAAACCAGGCTCTCGGTGGTATAGATGAGCATAGCTACCTGCGCAATCTTGTACTTGGTCAGGTTAAAGTTGGCAATGGGCTGCTTGAACTGAATCCGTTCCAGGGCGTAGTCAACAGTTTGCTCCAGAGCCCGTTTTAGGCCGCCAACACAGCCTGCGCCGAGCTTGAAGCGTCCGATATTGAGAATATTGAAGGCAACATGATGGCCTTTGCCCTCTGTCCAGAGCATATTCTCAACGGGTACCTTCACATCCTCCAGGATTACACTACAGGTCGAAGAGCCGTGAATACCCAGCTTCTTCTCTTCAGGACCGATGGTTACACCATCAGCATCGGCATCAACGATAAACGCGGTAAATTTTTCTCCATCGATCTTCGCATAGGTGATGATTACATCGGCCCACGCTGCGTTGGTAATAAAAGTTTTCTCACCAGTCAAGGTGTAGTACTTGCCATCGTCGCTTAAGGTAGCAATAGTTTTGGAATTCATCGCATCCGAACCGGCTTCCGGTTCGGTCAGGGCATAAGCGGCAATAGCTTCAGCAGTGGCCAGGCCCGGCAAATACTTTTTCTTTTGCTCTTCGGTACCGAAGAAAACGATGGGCAGCGTCCCGATCCCGGTATGTGCACCAAAAGCGGTGGCAAAAGAACCTCCGCCGGATACGCATTCGGTGATCAGCATGGTGGTGATCTTGTCGCCCTCTTCACCGCCATATTCCTCGGGGATATCGCTGCTTAGCAAACCCAACTCTCCGGCTTTGCGAAGTAGCCCTACGGTAACACCTTCTTCTTTCGCTTCAATTCCATCGACGCTGGTAACGACCTCGTTTTCAATAAATTCCAGGACCGTGTTTTTGATCATCAGGTGAATATCGTCAAAATCTTCAGGTGTAAATACTGTCGCCTCATCTACGGGACCCAGTAAAAAAGCTCCTCCTTTGATTAACTCACCCATATCCTGTATTTCACCCCTTATTTATATATTTGATAAAAGATCACTTTTATCTGTTAATATTTTCGAGAACAAATCAACATTACCTGCATTGTGAATTTTTTAACTTGACATTTAAGTTCCTATTGTCTGCCTTTTAAAAAAATCCCGGCCTTTTGCCGGGATTTACTGAACTTCGGAACAAACCTTTATTTAGCGAAAAGGCCGAAAATGCCCCTGACGATCCCCCGCAAAACAGATGGCACTTTGATTACATAAAAGCGCACCGTAAATCCCCTCCCTCATCAAACATATTCGCCGGATTCATCAGTAATAACGATCGTATATGTAAAGTTGCCAACCGCCCCAGATGAGCAGCGCTCCCAGCGCCAGGGGCCAGAGATAGAGGGGGAGCACCCTGATCACCAGGGCCGTTCCGGCCACCGCCAGAACAATTCCGCTCCCTTTTCGTAAAAAGATGCTCATGCGCCGGGCACCCATATCGGTCAACCCCCGTTAATCCTCAGCAAAATAGTAAGGTAAACGCCTTGTTATTATATGCACCTGTGACAATAGTGTTAAGAAGGAATCAGCCAACCCCTGTCATAAGCCGCCCAACTTGGGGACGACCGGCAACCTGCAGGGCCAAGAAAATTACCGTCGCTCTCTTGCTCCGGCCTGTTTTTTGTGCTAATATTGTCTTCGCAGGAGCATGCCGAAGTGGCGGAACCGGCAGACGCACACGACTCAAAATCGTGCGGGCTTAGCCCATGAGGGTTCGACTCCCTCCTTCGGCACCACTGAAATCCTCATTTTCTTTGAGCGAAGCTTTATCGAAAAAAATATAAATACTGCAGTCCCACTCTACCCGAACCACCGTAATCTTGTTCTGAACAGACCCTCACCAGCAATATGTGCCAATGGGCCAGGGGATCAAAATAGCGGGGTTTCACAAGAACAGTGCCGGAAGGGAGGGGCCCGCGCCCCTCCCTGGACGATCTTTACAAGAAACAGTAAAAAGCGGTTCGTTAAACAGTATACCCGGCTTCAAACCCTTGTGCGGTAGCCATGAGGGCATCAGTACAGATTGCCCCTTTTCCTAACAATCAGGCGTTCTTCAGGAAAATCGCGATCATTCTGACGCCGTGATCCTGGAAGCGACGGCAGAACGCGATCCTGGGCTTTTCGGCAGACACCCTGGGCGAGGTACGGTCAGCTGTTTTTCGAAAACCTTTTCAGGTTGGTCGCCGGCTCTGGAGAACCCGTCGATAATGGAGATGACGAAACCGGAGACGTAGAAGAGAGAGTAGTGAAAAAAGAGAAACCCTCTCCACCCTGCCGCCGACTTCGGGAACACTGCTGCTGACACATACTGTCCAGCAAGGACATCATTTGCTGTCCCCATGAAGACAAAGCAGTGGTCCAATATAAAACAGCATACCCGGCCATTTCTTCCGGGTATGCTGGGTTTGCTTTTCGTGCTAATAGATTTCTTAGGGATGCCGGATATAGATCTTGCGGGGCTAATATGTTTACTGAAACATCTGCACTTTATTGTCTTCAGGAGGAAACCGGTACAGTATATTACCCTCACTGTCCAAACCTCTTACTTCCTTGACACCCACAAAATTTTCAAACCTTCCATGCACTATGTATCCTCCCAATTCGTCAATTTCCTGACTTTTGGTTTTGCCTTCAGTAAAATCTACCTCTACTGTGGCAATTCCCGGATTAAGACGATGCCCATAAACAAACCAGTCAATATCTGTAGGACCTTTTTTCGAATCAAATTGACTGCCGGTACCCGAATAGGTCAGTTCCTCCTCATCAACGATCATCTTATTTATCGATCCACCGAACAAAACAACCTTATTGTTTTTTATCGCATAAAATTTTAGATCCTCGAATTCATCTTGGCCAATCTTGTAATAATATAATACCAGATCAGCGTCATCAACTTTACCGGTAGTATCAACAATCCGATCAACACTGCTATGTTTTAAAACCCGAATATCGGTAGCATCACTCTTATCCTCGGCCATCGCATCCACCAGCTTTGCCACCAGTTCATCCTTGCTTAATTCACTCTCTGATGGAGCACATCCGGTAAACAAGACCGCAAGGAAACATACCAGTGCCAATACAAGCGCTGTTTTCCCCAACATTTTCAACATAGGGATCCTTCCTTAAATCAAATTTTCAATTCCTGCTTGGGCCAACCACGCACTGTTTGTCAATTTGCCTTTTTCCAGCGACCTGGTGACCATGTTAGAAGCACTGCGAGGCCCTCTTGCACTTTATAGCTTTCCTTCAAAACCAACGCCTCTCAATGGGGATACAATTTGCCTAGCGTCTTTAATTCAAACAGCAAGGGCTCCACCCCGCTAAACG
>JAAZIG010000065.1 GCA_012510325.1 Bacillota bacterium | reverse complement strand
TTCGCCGCCCCCTCGCGGGTAGCCGACGCATGACTCGGGGTCACGGCTGGTCGCTACTCTTTACCATGTGGCGGACTTTCACCGCCTACCTACTGCCGGCTTTAACCGGCGCTTTCGGGACGTACCTTCTTGTCCCATTTTGTTGCTTCGGGGGCTCATACCGGTTCATCCGGCAACACTCCCGCCTCTGAATGAGTCAAAGTAACCGTCCCCCTGACTCATGCGTGGGACTCTTTCGTCCCCTTCTTCATGCCGGTATCCCGGCGAATCTTACCGTCCCCCTGACTCACGGGGACCGTCCCCTGAGATAAAATTTCACAGTCCGTTCGCGAGACCGGGGGGTACTAAGGGCGGATATAGATGGGGTTGGCGTAGATCCAGGGACGGGCCTTGCCACAGAAGGGACGGTAATAAACCTCGGCGCGGTAGACCCCGGGCCCGGGCGCCGGACAGTGAAACTCCGGCCCTCTGTCACGGCAGTGAAGAGCCCCGTCTTTGATGATCCGGATCTCCGAGCGGCGGCTGGGGGAGCGCACCGTCAGTTGAAGGCCTTCCTGCCAGCGGATCTCCTCGCCCATAATCGCAGCGGCCACACCTGCACGGTGCTGCCAGGCGCAAAACGAGAACCCCGTGCCGGGATGGAGCTGATCGAAGGAGACAAAACAGCGCCCTTCAGCCAGGGCATCATAGATCTGACCCTTCGCTTCGCTGAAATTGTTGCTCAGCACCTCCCTCAAACAAAGATGGGTGTTGATGGTGCGAAAGAGAAAAGGGTAGGGAAAGATCTCGAAGGAAAGAAACCCCACCCTGATCTTGGTGGCATGGGCGTCCGAGCTGCCGATGGCGGTCACCCGCAAACCGCTGCCGGTATAGCGATCCCAGAGAGCGAGCCCCTCCGGCGGGGGCCGGTCCAGCGCCGCCTTCCGGTTCAGGAAAAACCAGTACAGTGTTCTCGGAATCGAGGTGGCCCGGCCCCGCCAGTGCGAGGAATAGTTCCAGATTTCGAGGCCGGTAAAGCCGCTATCCGGAAATCGCTTCCAGGGATACGCTTTTCCGCCATCGATATATGGCGAACCTTTTTCAAACGGATGAGCCATAAACCCGAGAGCACCGGCCCGGCGAACCTCATCGACCATCTGCTGGGGATGAGCCGTGCTGCCGGGGACAAGCTGCTTTAAACCGAGGGCCAGGTAGTGATGGCTCTCCCGATTCAGCTCCGCCCCGACGAGAACAACAACGCCGTGCCGGAGCCCTTCTTCGGGCAGACCGGCCAGCGTCTCGTGATCGGTAATAATGATATAGTGCAGGCCGGCGGCGGCGGCATGAGCGGTGATCTCGGCAATGGTGCCGGTGCCGTCGGAATGGCGGGTGTGGATATGAATATTGCCGGTATAAGTAAAAAACAAGGTTAAAAAGCAACCCCCATATTACGGCTGGAGGGAAGGGTCTCCTTAAACCGCGCTATTTTTTCCAGGACGGCGGCAGTCCCCCTGATGACACAGTTGAGCGGCTCCTCGGCGAGATAAAACGGTATGCCGATCTCCTGGCTCAAATAACGGGAAAAGCCGTCCAAGAGAGCCCCGCCCCCTGAAAGGACCACCCCCTTATCGATGATATCACCGGCCAGCTCCGGCGGGGTCCTTTGCAGGACTCCCTTGATCCCGTCCAGGATAGCGCTTAACGGCTCGGCAAAAGCTGCGCTGAGCTCGCCGGTGGTGACCTTGATCTGGCGGGGCAGTCCGGTGATCAGATCGCGTCCGCGAACTTCCGTCTCCAGGTTGCGGCCCTGAGGATGCGCTGAACCGATCGCCTTCTTCAGCGCTTCGGCGGTTCTTTCCCCGATGAGCAGGTTGTACTCTTTTTTAACAAAGCGGGCCACGGCCTCGTCAAACTTATCTCCGCCGATGCGCACGCTGGTCCCCTCGACCACCTCGCCCATGGAGATTACAGCGATATCGCTTGTCCCGCCCCCGATGTCGACGATCATGCTGCCGCTGAGTTCAAAAATATTTAGCTGCGCCCCCAATGCCGCCGCCCGCGGCTCTTCGATAAGAAAGGTTTCCCGGGCACCGATGCGGGCAACGGCCTCCAGCACCGCCTTCTGCTCCACAGGAGTGGTTCCGGCAGGGATACAGACGACCACCCGGGGGCGAAGAATATACCTTTTCTTCACCGCCGCCTCCAAAAAGTGCCTCAACATCACCTCTGCCAGGCTAAAATCGGCGATCACCCCCGCCCTGAGGGGACGCAAGGCGACGATGTTTTCGGGGGTTCGGCCGAGCATATTCCAGGCAGTAGAGCCCACTGCCAGAAGCCGCTGCATCTTCTGCTCCACCGCGACCACCGCCGGTTCATTCACGACGATCCCCTGACCGCGCACGTATAGCAGGATACTGGCCGTGCCCAGATCGATCCCGATCTCTGCTGAAAAAACCATCTGCCGCCCTCCCTTCGCCGGTCGTCCTCCCCCGAATCAGGCTTTTTATAATTTACTTCTCCATGTTCTATTGATTCCCTTTTGGGAAGATAGAGTTTGTTCAGCCTACTTTTTTAGGGAGAGATACTTTTGGCGGGTCGCCTCGCCGCCTCGCAGATGGCGCTCCGCCTTGTTTTTTTCCAGGATTTTTTTGATCTGGCGGGCCAGATGGCTGTTGATCTGCGGCAGCCGCTCGGTAATATCTTTGTGGACAGTGCTTTTGCTCACCCCAAAATTGCGCGCCACCTGCCTCACCGTTGCTTCCGTCTCGAGGATATAGTGGCTGATCTCCAAAACCCGCTGATAAATATAATCATGCACTTTTGTGGGGCCCCCTTCGTCTTCAGTCCGGTAAATTATATGAGAGGGCCCCCTAAAAAATACCCTTGACCGGAGGCCGGTCAGGATTGGGGCAAATATTGCAGGGGGTCGACGGGGCGGCCGTCCTCACGGATCTCCAGATAGAGATATCCCTCCCCTTCATCCTGCGGATTCGCTTTGACCGTAGCGATGGGCGCGCCACCGGAGACTTGATCACCTTTTTTTACCTCAATCTGCTCCAGTGCCCCGTAATATACGGTTAGATTGTTTTCGTGCTCAATGATGAGCTCTTTTCCGTAAGGCTTACCCGCTTCCCCAACCTCTTTCACCCGGCCCGCTCCGATAGAGCAGACCTGCTCCCCCGGCAAAGCGGCGATGCCCAGCCCTTTGCTGTAAAACCACTTGACCGCCTCTTCCAGACACGCCAGCACCTCCACGGCGCTCTCCCCGTACTCGATGACGATGGACCTTCCCTCCACCGGCCAGAGAAAAGTCCGCCCGGAAGCGTCCTTCCCGCTAAAAGAGTCCCCGGAAATAAAAGCGGGAACCGCCGGTTCAGCCGCCTCTTCCGGTTCTCCGGCGCCGCCATGAGCGGGGGCCGGCTCCGGATCCTCCTGCTCCCTGAAACTGATTTTTTCAGCATAGGGGTTGATCGTGCGCAGCCGGGCGGTGCGCCACAGATAGACCCCCCCCGTCAGGAGCAGCACCAGCAGGTAAAGAAGAGCTGTTTGCCAGAGGCGGGGCCGCACCCGACCTCTGCCCCGGAGCCGTTGCCGGAGGGAAGCGAGCCGTAGGCGCAGCCCCTCCCGGAAAGCCCCGAGCTTCAGCCGGATCCGTTTTACGAACAGTTTAACTTGAATCTTCTGTTTTTTTTGAGCAGCCAAAACCGATCACCTCGGACGATATTATAACCGCCGGAGGCAATTTTATACGGTCAGGGCTTGAGCGGGGTGATCTCGCTGCCGGGGTAGTAGAAGTGAATGATTTCCTTGTAGCATTTTCCCTCCCTGGCCGCACCGTCGGCGCCATACTGGCAGAGCCCGACGCCGTGCCCCCGGCCGCGGGTATGGAAAAGCAGACCCTCCTCCCGGACTTCCCAGGTGAGGGCAGTTGAAGGAAGCTCCAGCAGGTTTCTCAACTCCGGCCCCCCGATGGTCCTGCCGTTAATGGTCAGCGCAGCGATGCGTCCTCCGGGAGTTTCGGCAGCAATCTCCGGGGGCGGCTGCCCGGCTGAGAGGACCGGCAGCGCCGGATCTCCGGGAAGCGCCCGGGCCAGCCGGGTGAAGGGGATCAGCTGTTCGCCCCGGTAATAGGGCGAGTGTTTGCAGTAGGGGCAGGCTACACTTTGCAGATAGGGAAGAGAGCCGCCTTTCCAGAGAGCGTCTGAAGCCTCGGTCCTGCCGCCGCAGGTCGAATGATAAACCGCTTCGATGAGCTTTCCCCGGTAGACGACCACTTCGCCCGCTGTCTCGGAGACAGCCTGGCGGATGCGCTTCAGGAAATTTTCACCCCCGGCGCCCCAGTCAGCCGCCGTCTCTTCCGGATCGAGCCAGGCCTGGCAATGGGTGCTGTCCGAGCAGATATCGGCCCCTCCGGGGGCCCGGTCGCAACCCCCGCCGCCGGCAGCAGGGTGCCGGTGAAGAGCGTAAGTGCGGGCGATGACCGCCTGGGCCTTCAGCGCCTCCAGCTCAAACGATGACGGCATCTCCGCCAAAACCACCCCGATGAGGTATTCCTCCAGATCGAGGACCACAATCTCCTTGCAGTCAGCCCGGTAGAGGCGCACTTTCCCGTCCGCTCCCTGCTCGGGCAACCCGGCCGGAGCCGGGGCCTCCGCTGTCTCGGGAGAAAAACCGGGGCAGCCACCAACAGTAACTGCGGCGGCGGGTAACAGAATTACCACCACAGCGATGGCCAGGATTAACAGGGCGGTTTTTTGGATCATTGAACCCTCCGGGGAGCAGACTTGATCATATTATATGAAACCTGTCTCATGCTTATGATCTTATGCCCGGTCCCGAAGGCGGCGAAGCCGGTTGGATGAGGCGAACAGTCGGCCGGAAAAGATAACGCGGACTGTGCGCAAAAAGGCGCTCTGTTGAGAGAGGCGGCCTCTCAGACGGGTCTTCTCAGCTACCCGTGTGTACGGCCCGCTCACGCCCTGCCGAAATACGCTCGAGCTGCGCGCCCAGCAAAGCAAGGCGCTCCTCGAGACGGCAGTAACCGCGCCAGAGATGCTCCGCCTGAAGAAGCTTGGTTTCACCCTGTGCCGCCAACCCCGCCAGCAACAGGGCGGCGGCGCCCCTTAAATCCGGCGCCACCACGGGGGCACCGCTGAGGCGGGGCTGCCCCTGCACAATAGCGCGGCGCCCTTCGACCCGGATCCGCGCTCCCATGCTGCTCAGCCCCTCGACATGGCGAAACCTGTTCTCGAAAACGGTCTCTGTAACCGTGCCGGTTCCTTCGGCCAGCGCCAGCAGCACCATAAACTGCGGCTGCAAATCGGTGGAAAAACCCGGATGGGGCATCGTTTTAAGATCAACTGCAGCGGTGCGCGCTCCCGCCGCCGCCCTGATCGCGGTTGAGTCGATCTCTTCAACGACGGCTCCGGCCTCGATTAACTTGGCCAGCAGCGGTTTCAGGTGATCGGGGAGCACGTTCTCCACGATGAGATCGCCTCCGGTAATGACCCCGGCCAGCATGAGCGTTCCCGCCTCGATGCGGTCCGGGATAACGGCATGGCGGGTTCCACCCAGGCGGGGGACCCCTTCGATACGGATGTGAGCCGTTCCGGCTCCGACAACCTGTGCTCCCATGCTGTTTAAACAGTTCGCCAGATCGACAATCTCCGGCTCCGTAGCAGCATTTTCCAGAACCGTGGTTCCGGCGGCGAGCGTTGCCGCCATCATGATATTTTCTGTTGCGCCGACGCTGGGAAAATCCAGGTAGATCCTTGCCCCCCGCAGCCCGGCAGTGTGTCCTTCAACGCACCCGTTGACAATGGAGAAACTCGCCCCCATCGCTGTCAGCCCTTTCAGGTGCAGGTCAACGGGGCGGGTGCCGATAGCGCAGCCGCCCGGCAGGGGCAGGGACACCTTTTTATTGCGGGCCAGGAGAGGACCGAGCACGAGAAAGGAGGCCCGCATCCGGCTGACCAGATCGGCCGGCGGAGCTGCCGGCGGCAGTTCACCGGAAGCGATCCGGAGCAGCGCCTGCTCCTCTGCGTAATCCACCGCCGCACCGAGACCCTCCAAAACCGCAATCATCGTGCGCACATCGAGCAGATCGGGAACCCCCTCGATAATCACCGGCTCCCCGGTGAGCAGGGCTGCCGCAATAATGGGGAGAGAGGCATTTTTGGAACCGTTAACTTTAACTTTCCCCCGCAGGGGGATTCCTCCTTGAATGACGAGATGACCCATGATGCCGTTCCTTCCTGTTATCCATTTGAAAACGAAAAGAGAACCGGTATCCCCAGACGGATTCTCACTCTCTCCAGATAGGCGTCCTCATACAGCTCCAGAGTAAGGTTTACCGGACCTTCGTCCAGCGCAAACCCGGCACCGGCCCAGGGCAGCTCGGCCAGCAGCTGCACCATGCGGGGGTGGGTGTCGACCCGCCGCAACTGTCCGCCCAGCGCCCGGATCAGCGCTTCGCCCAGAGCGGTGAGCTCGCCGCCTGCTTCATGAGATCCCTCCACACACCAGACCCGATCCGCGGCGCCGGCTGGACCTTCGGCGATGGCGGCAAACTGCCTCCAGAGCCGGCTGCACGCTCCCCGATCGGCGCCGTATATTTCAAGAAGAATTTCATCGTTTGCCCAGCCGTCCCGCATCGAGCAGCGGCAGTCCGGCACCGCTTGAGGATCAATATTCAAGGGAACCGCACCGGCGGAGATGAGCCGCTCCCGTTCCTCCCTGCTGATAAAACAGCAGCTCCGGTAGCAGTTAATTTCAACGCCGCAAAGCTGTAACCCTTTTTCCATTTCCAACCACGGGTCTGCCGCCCCAACCGCTCCATGAAGGAGCGGCGGCAAACAGAGCAGCGCCGCCAAAAACAAGAGCAGGACACGCAGATGCAACCGGGGCCCCTCCCTTCGCAGGAAACTAAGGGATATTATGGCCCCCCGGAGAGAGGTTTATCCTCTGCAAAATTATCGATCAAAATGTAGCGCTACCCCCGCTTCGTCCAGCAGCTCCCGGGAAAGAGCATCGGGATACGGCTCGGCAACATGAACCTGCCGGATCTTCGCGTTGATCAGCATCTTGGCACAGACCACACAGGGAAAATGAGTGCAGTATAGCGAAGCACCCTCTATCGCCACCCCGTGAACGGCGGCCTGAATAATCGCATTCTGCTCCGCATGGAGGCCCCGACACAGCTCATGCCTTTCCCCTGCGGGAACTTGTCGCTTTTCCCGGAGACAGCCGGTATCCGCGCAGTGCGCCAGACCGGCGGGGGCTCCGTTATACCCCGTCGCCAGAATTCTTTTATCCAGCACCAGCAGGGCGCCGACCCGGCGACGCAGGCAGGTTGAACGGGAAGCGACTACCCGGGCGATCTCAAAAAAATAACGATCCCACGACGGCCTCTCTGACAACAGTGATCATCCTCTCGACAGCAGTCCCCCCTGATCGCTCCCTCCGGCACTTGCCCCGATGGCTCAGCCTCCGGCGGGGACCTTCTTAACCTGATCGATGGGAAAAGCGCGGCAGAGCTCGCAGACCCGTTGCCTTATTTTCCCCAGAGCAGCTTCCTCGGTACGGCAGGCCAGCGCTTCGTTAATCAGGCGCGCGATGAGGCGGATCTGCTCCGGACCCATCCCCCGCGAAGTGATTGCAGGCGTTCCCAGCCGCAGCCCGCTGGTCACCCGGGGGCTGCGGGGGTCGAAGGGAACAGCGTTTTTGTTGGCGGTAATCCCGACGCTTTCCAAAAGCTGCTCCGCTTCCACTCCGGTGATATCTTTGGAGCGAAGATCGAGCAGAAGCAGGTGCGTATCGCTGCCGCCGGTGACCAGGTCGAAATCGTAGCCGCGCAGCTCTTCGGCGAGCACCTGAATGTTCTCCAAAACCCGTTCCTGATAGGAGATAAACTCAGGCTGCTGCGCCTCCTTGAAAGAGACCGCTTTGGCGGCGATTACATGCATGAGCGGACCCCCCTGCAGCCCCGGGAATACCGCCTGGTCAATGCGCCGGGCATACTGACGGCGGCAAAGGATCGCTCCCCCGCGAGGGCCGCGCAAGGTTTTATGCGTCGTCGTCGTGATCACAGCGGCATGCGGCACGGGGCTGGGATGCAACTTCGCCGCAACGAGCCCGGCGATATGAGCGATATCCACCATTAAAATAGCGCCGACGGCGCGGGCGATCTCCTCAAATGCGGCAAAATCGATCCGCCGCGGATAGGCGGTGGCTCCGGCAATGAGCAGCTTCGGCCTGATCAGGGCGGCCTCCCGGCGCACTTCTTCCATATCGAGCAGGCCGCTGGCGCGGTCAACGCCGTACGAGTAAGCTTCAAAATAGCGTCCGGTGATATTGACCGGACTGCCGTGGGTCAGATGGCCGCCGTGAGCCAGATTCATCCCCAGGATCCGATCGCCCGGTTTCAAAAAGGCGAGGTAGACCGCCAGATTGGCCGCCGCCCCGGCATGAGGCTGGACATTGGCATGCTCCGCCTGAAAGAGCTGCCGGGCCCGCAAGCGGGCCAGCTGCTCCACCCGGTCCACGTGACGGCAGCCGCCGTAATAGCGGGCTCCGGGATAGCCCTCGGCATACTTGTTGGTCAGCACCGACCCCTGGGCCTGCCGAACCGCCCGGCTGGCCAGGTTTTCCGAAGCGATCAGCTCAAGACTGTCCTGCTGGCGCCTCTCCTCCTCGGCGATGGCCGCGGCAATCTCCGGATCCGTCAGGCGCACTTCCCTTAATCCATTCTCATCCATCTGGAGACCTCCACCAGCCGGCCAAACCGGCTGCCTGTAATATTTTAGCGCTGCTCTTCCATAAAGGCAATTTTCTGCAGACGGCGGGAGTGCCGCTCACCCTGAAAATCGCTCCGCACAAAGGTCTCGACGATCTCAAGGGCCAGGCCGGGCCCGATCACTCGCGCTCCTAAAGTCAGGATATTGGCATCATTATGTTCCCGGGCAAAGCGGGCGGTAAAGGGATCGCCGCAGAGAGCCGCCCTGATTCCCGGATATTTATTCGCTGCAATAGCCATGCCGACGCCGGTACCGCAGATCAAGATGCCCCGATCGTATTCGCCGGCGGCGATCGCTCTGGCCAGCGGCAGGGCAATATCGGGATAATCAACACTGTTTTCACAGAAAGTGCCGAAATCGGCAACCTCTTCCGCCATCTTCGCCAGATTGGCCCGGAGCTCCTCTTTCAGGGCAAAACCGGCATGGTCACTACCTAATACTATTTTCATCGCGCAAACTCCTTTCCAAACGGGAAACAACCCCGGCGACAGCCTTGCGTATCTCTTCGTAGGCCTGATGATACTGGGCAAGGGTGCCACCGTAGGGATCGCCGATCTCCGGGTCTTCGGTAATCCCGGCATACTCCTTCAGCAAAAACACTTTACCGGCAGCGCCGGGAAAATGCTGCTGCAGATGGTCGCGGTGCCCCCGGCTCATCACCAGAACCAGATGGGCTTCGCTCAGCAAAGCTTCGCCCAGCAAAGTAGAACAATGCCCCTCCAGGCCGATCCCGGCTTCGCGCATCACCGCGCGGGCCCCCGCCGAGGCCGGCCCCCCGGAGGCCGCCGCCAGCCCCGCGGAGAGGGCTTGCACTTCCGGAACACCGGAGCGGTTGCCCCACTCATGGCGAAACAGCGCCTCCGCCATGGGACTGCGGCAGGTGTTGCCGGTACAGACAAAGAGAATGATTTTTGCTGACATGGCGCTCACCTATGCTTTGATAATTCGCACCGCCGCCTGACGCAGGCGGTGTAACACTGTCTCGCCCACCCCCCGGGGGGAAAACCCCTCCGCCAGGATCAGGTCGAGAGCACCGCGATCAAGGCGGCGCAGCGACGCAAAAAGAGCCCCCGCCAGCAACCGCCCCCCCGGGGGAGCCGGCAGAACCACGACCCGGAAACCCCTCCGCCGGTAGCCCGCCGTGAGAGCCCCGAGAAGAGCCCTCCGCCTCTTCCGGGGGCCGGTTACCAGAATGAGGGGGGTGCGGAGAAAACTGCGGTGACAGTGGAGCCCCGGCGCAACAGAGAGCGCTCCCCCGGCGCCCTTTACGGCACAGCCAATTTCAGTTCCCAGGGCTTTCTCCAGCTGCGTCCTGGTGATGGCGCCGGAACGCAGGATCAGCGGCCGTGCTCCGCTCAGATCGAGCACTGTCGACTCCACACCGACGGTGCAGGGGCCGCCGTCGAGGACCGCCTCGATCCTGCCGGCCAGCTCTTCAAGCACATGACGCGCCTCCGTGGGACTGAGCCGACCGGAACGGTTGGCGCTCGGCGCAGCCAGGGGAACGCCCGCAGCGCGGATGAGCCCCAGCGCAACAGGGTGGGCGGGCATGCGCACAGCCACCGTGGACAAACCGGCGCTGACCTCCGGCGGCAGCTCCGCCGAGCGGGGCAAAACCAGACTGAGCGGCCCGGGCCAGAAACGGTGCATCAGCTCAAGGGCCTCTCCGGGCAGGGAGGCGGTCACCTGTCGCACCTGCCCGGGGTCGGCCACATGGACGATGAGCGGCTTCCCCGGCGGACGTCCTTTCGCCTCAAAGATGCGGGCAACGGCCCGCCCCGCGGTGGCATCCGCCCCCAGTCCGTAAACCGTCTCCGTGGGAAAAGCGACAAGGCCGCCACGGCGGATCAGCCCGGCGGCGGCCACAATCGTTTTTCGGGCGGGGGGGAACAGCAGGGTTCCGTTGATCGACAGTACTTTGGGCATGTTCTCTCCTCTGTCGGCCGGCGGGATGCCTTAAAAATCCTCGACAACGAGCTGAGCAATATTGGTGGCGTGATCGGCGATCCGCTCCAGATTGCTCAATACATCGAGATAGATCACCCCTGAGGCCGGAAAACATCTTTTTGTATTGATTCTTTCGATATGAGCCCTGCGCAAAACTTTTTCCATCAGATCGATCTGATCGTCCTCCACCAGGACCAGGCGGGCGAGCTGCTTGCTCTCCAACTCAAAGGCCTGAATGGCTCGCTTTAACATAACATCGACCTGCTCATAGAGCTGCCTGAGCTCTTCCAGCGCCTGCTCGGAAAAGGGGAGCCTGTCCTCAACTTTAAGCTCCGCCAGCTGCATGATATTGTTGGCATGGTCGCCGATCCGCTCCAGATCATTGGCTGCGGACATAAAGCTGCCGATTATCTTTGACTGCACTTCGGTGAGGGGACTTTGCGAAAGCTCCGCCAGAAAAACATTGATCGCCTTCTCCATCCCATCAAGGAGATCCTCCATCTGCTCCACATGGGCCACTTTTTTCAGATCGTTTCGCACAAAGATGTCGAGGACATCGCCGATCATCTCGCTGGCGATCATGGCCATGCGCAGCAGCTCTTTCTTGGCCCCCCCGATGGCCGCCGCCGGTGTGGCCAGCATCCGCTTATCAAGATAGGTTGGTCCGATCTCGATGCTGATCTCTTCACCGGGAACGATATGGCTGACCAGCCTGGTGAAGTAGGGGAGAACGACAATAAATAATATCGAATTGGCCACATTGAAGATGGAGTGCGCATTGGCAACCTGGCGGGTCACCGAGGAGGCCGTCTTCAGAACCAGATCCGTAAACGGCGTCAGCACCGCCAGGCAGAGCAGCACCCCGATGAAGTTGAAGAGCAGGTGAGCCACCGCCGCCCGCCGGGCCGTTAAATTGGTTCCCGCGCTGGCGATAAAAGCGATGACGCAGGTGCCGATATTGGAGCCTAAAATGAGAGGCATCGCCTGATCCAAGGTGATCATGCCCTCCATGCTGATGGCGATGATCACGCCGGTAAAAGCACTGCTGCTCTGAAGAATGGCCGTGAAAACAGCCCCGCCGAGCACTCCGAGAAGAGGGAAGGCGCCAAACTGCACCAGCAGGCTTTTAAAAAGGGGCAGCTTCTCCAGGGGGCTTAAACCGGCCGACATCGTGGTGATACCCAAAAAGAGAAGGCCCGCCCCCAGGATCGCCTCGCCCAGATAACGATACTGTTTCCGCCTGCTGAAGAAGATGATCAGCCCGCCCAGGCCGATGAAGGGCAAGGCGATGGTCTGAACCTTGAACGAAATGATCTGTGCGGTCACGGTGGTGCCCACATTCGCCCCGATAATAACGCTGATCCCCTGGGAAAGGTTGATCAGGCCGGCGTTGGCGAAACCGACAACCATGACGGTGGTCGCCCCGCTGCTCTGGATAAGCGTGGTCATGAGGAGACCGGTAAAAAAACCGGCGATGGGATTATTGGTCAGCACCTCAAGGATCCGGCGCAACCTGTCTCCGGCGGCATTTTGCATCCCCGTAGCAAGCATCTGGATGCCGAACAAAAAAAGCCCCAGACCGCCCACCGTGACGGCGGCGATCTCTATGTACTTTCCCCAGTCCACGTACCTACCCCCCAGGAACAAGCAAGGATATCTCTGTATCGTCCGGGCTGACCTAATTATAGAAGATCTGCTTTACTTTTTCAACGACGTTCTCGGCAAAACGGCTGAATTCTTCCCAGATCTTGCTCCGCCACCGGACCGTGACGCTTGCTTCCTCTTCCGCACCGGGGGCCGCCGCAGCCTCTGCGCTGTCGGAGAAAGGCTCCGCTGAGCCTTTCTCTTCAGCAGCGCCCTCCGTCGGAGGGAGGCAGAGCGCCGGAAAGAGAAGACACCACCAGTTTTCACCGGTTCCTTCGCCGACTGTGACGATGAGGGCGGTATACTCCCCCGCCGGAAATATCCGGCGGCCGTAGGTGCGCAGGGGGAAATATTCGCGGGACAGGTGCATGGCAACGGGCTTTTCTCCGGCAGATTCGCCGGCCTGCTCCTGCAGCTCCCGGTTCAGCTCCGGCAGGGAGCGCTGCAAAAAGCGCAGGGAGGTATCGTAATCGCCGGACTGAAACACTTTTTTCTCCGCCAGGAGCCGCCGGACCCGCTCCACCATAACCATCTTGAAGCGCTGCTCGGCGGGGCTGTCGCCGGAGGCTCGCACATGCAGCCGGATCACAGGCTCGCCGCGATAAACCCGCCAGGGGGAGGCGCCTCTTTCCCGGGCCGGGGGACAGAATGCGCTGAGGATGAGCAGAGCTGCGGCGAAGATGACTGCGGCGGCGCAAAGAAGCGCTTTAGCGGCAGCTTCCTGTTTCATTCCCGCTCTCCCCGCGGTGGAGCCCCTGGCGGTAGTGCTGCCGGATCATCTCCAGGGCCGCCTTTTCGATCCGCGAAACCTGCGCCTGCGAAATCCCCACCTGCCCGGCGATCTCCATCTGGGTCTTCCCTTCAAAAAAACGCGCCTCAATAATCTGCCTCTCCCGGGGAGCGAGCTGCTCCAGCGCCTCCCGGAGAGCGATATTCTCCAGCCATTTATCGGTGCTGTCAGACTGATCGCTGATCAGATCCATCACATAGACGGGATCGGTGCTGTCAGAGAAAACAGGGTCGTAGAGTGAAAGCGGCTCCAGAGCGGCGTTAAAGGCAAAGACAACCTCTTCCACGGTCAGCTCCATCGCCGCGGCGATCTCGCTGAGACCCGGCTCCCGGTGATTCTCTTTCAACAGCTTCTCCCTGGTCTGGAGCACCCTGTGCGAGAGACCCTTGATCGAACGGCTGATATGGATACTGTTGTTATCCCGAAGATAGCGCTTGATCTCGCCGATGATCATCGGCACCGCATAAGTGGAAAAGTTCACGCCGTGCTCTAGTTGAAAATTATCGATGGCCTTGAGCAGCCCGATACAGCCGACCTGAAATAGATCGTCCAGCGGTTCTCCCCGGTTTTTAAAGCGCTGCAGGATACTTAACACCAAACGCAGATTGCCCCGGACAAGGGCTTCGCGGGCTCCGGAATCACCCTGTTTTACCCTGCAGAACAGCTCTTTCATCTCCCCGGTGGAGAGAACGGCCAGCTGATAGGTGTTGACCCCGCTGAGCTGAACCCTGTTCTGTAACATGCTTCTCCCCCCTCACCTCTATTATTGCCATTAACTGCCTCCTTTAGACATGGCCGGATTTTCTGGAGGTGAGAGCCGTTAATTGTTATAATTAAGTTGTCTTCTCAGCGGGGGGGGAACAGAACCTGCTCTCTTTTCTTTTGCGGCATCACCAAGATACCTGTGAAGGGGGATCCATATGGGGCAAATAGTTCGCTTTGGGGTTTCCATAGACCGGGAGCTGCTCGAGTCCTTTGATCGAAAAATTGTGCTGAAAGGATATGCCAACCGTTCAGAGGCAATCCGGGACCTGATCCGCAATCAGCTGGTCGAGATGGAGTGGTCCAACGATGATGAGGAGGTTGCCGGGACAATTACCCTGGTCTACGATCACCATGTCCGGGGGTTAAACGATCTCCTCCTGGAGCTGCAGCACGATTATGTGGAGCTCATCGTCTCGACGATGCATGTGCACCTGGCCCACGACCGCTGCCTCGAGGTCCTGCTCATAAAAGGGCCTGCCGGTGAAGCGAAGGATGTCGCCAACCGCCTTCTGGCGATCAAAGGGGTCATCCACGGCCGCCTCACCGCCACCTCGACGGGGGAAAAGCTAAAATAGCCCCGTTAAAATGCGGGGGAGATCCTGATAATCGTTTTGCAGAGTAAGCCGGCGGAAAAGAGAGAGCCCCCGGCAGAGAGAGAGGAGTGCGCCTTTCTGGGTTGCACCGATCTCCAGGGCCAGCATTCCCGGTGCTCTGAGAAAGCGGGGCAGCGCCGCAAGGATATTCCGATAGGCCTCCAGACCGTCGGGGCCGCCGTCAAGGGCAAGAGAGGGCTCGTATTCGCGGATTGTTCGGGGGAGCTGCTCCAGCTCTTCTGTCCGCAGATACGGCGGATTGGAGACGATCAAGTTGAACCGGGGCGGCTGCTCCAGAGCCGTGAAGGCCTCCAGAAAATCACCCCGGATGAAATGAACCCTTTTTTCCACACCGTGCCGCCGGGCATTGGCCTCGGCCAGAGTTAACGCCTCCGGGGAAAGATCGACCGCATAAAAACGGGCTTCCGGAAGATGGTGGGCCAGCGTAACCACGAGATTACCGCTGCCGCAGCCCAGATCAACCCCCCGGATCGCCTCTTTTTTCGGGCGGGCCCACTCGAGAACAGCGTCGACGAGAAGCTCGCTTTCCGGGCGGGGGATCAGCACCTTTCGATTTACGGTGAAGTTTAGCCCGTAGAACTCTTTTTCCCCGGTGATGTAGGCCAGCGGCTCTCCGCGGGCGCGCCTTTCAACGGCAGTCCGGAATGCACCGGCCAGAGCGCTCTCCAGAAGCGCAGAGCGCTGCAAAAAAAGTTTCAGCCGATCCCCTTCCCACAGGGAAAGGAGCAGATATTCCGCCTCATCGCGGGCCCGTTCAATACCGGCTTCCCGCAACCGAAAAGAGGCTTTTCGCAAAGCCTCCTCTATGGTGCTCTCTGGGCGGGCCATTGTGCTCACTCGCCGGCGCTTTCCAGCTGCTCCGCTTTCGCCGAGGCGGTGAGCTCGTCGATGATGGGATCGAGCTCGCCGTCAAGGGTCTGCTCAAGCTGGTGCAAGGTCAGCCCGATGCGGTGATCGGTAACGCGGTTTTGGGGGAAATTGTAAGTGCGGATGCGCTCGCTGCGATCGCCGCTGCCGATCTGGGAGCGCCGGGCCTCGGCCATCTCCGCCGCCTGCTCGGCGGCATGCTGATCCGCCAGCCTGCTGCGCATCACCCGGAGCGCTTTCTCCCTGTTGCGCAGCTGGGATTTTTCATCCTGGCAGGTAACCACCAAACCGCTCGGCAGATGGGTCACCCGGACGGCGGACTGGGTCGTATTCACACTCTGCCCTCCCGGACCGGTGGAGCAGAAGGTATCAATCCGCAGCTCCTGCGGATTGATCTCCACCTCAACTTCTTCCACTTCGGGCAGCACGGCCACGGTGGCGGCGGAAGTGTGGATGCGCCCGGCCGATTCTGTCGCCGGGATCCGCTGAACCCGGTGCACCCCGCTTTCGTATTTCAGACGGCTGAAGACACCTTTGCCCACAATTCCGGCGACAACCTCCTTGAAACCGCCGATATCGGTGGCATGAACATCGATCAGCTCCACCTTCCAGCCTCTCTGCTCGGCGTAGCGGCTGTACATCCTCAAGAGTGCGGCGGCAAAAAGAGCGGCCTCTTCGCCTCCGGTACCGGCCCGGATCTCGAGAAAAACGTTTTTCCCATCCCGGGGATCCTGCGGCAGCAGATGTTCTTTCAGCTTTCGGGAGAGCTTCCCGATCTCTTCCGTCAGCCGGGCACTCTCCTCCTCCAAAAATTCAGAAAGCTCTCTGTCATCCTCTTCCGCCAGCAGCTCGCGGGCATCGGCCAGCTCCTTTTCGAGCTCGCGATAACGGCGGTACAGCTCGACCGGCAGCGTCAGCGCAGCCAGCTCCCGGGAATAGCGCTGCCACTCTTCCTGCCGGCCCAGTATCTCCGGATCGCTGAGCAACGCCGTCAATTCATTATAGCGCTCTTCCGCAAGAGCCATCTGTTTAAACATTGCTGTTCACCCCGGGGCAATCAACCGTAATATTTTCCGGTGCCGCTTCCGGCATCTCCGGAGAGAGCACCGCTTTCAAGGCGCAGAGAGCCACCTCCACCTGGCCGTTGTCCGGCTCAGCCGTGGTCATCCGCTGCAACCACAACCCCGGCCGCACCAGCAGGTTGAGCAGCGGCGAGCGGCTCCGCGCAGTCAGCCGGATCACCTCGTAGGAGAGCCCGGCGACGAGCGGCAGCAGCAGCAGCCGGGTGGCGATACGCTGCAGCAGGGAAGGCCAGCCAAAAAAGGAGAAAAGCAAAATGCTTAAAACCATGACCAGGAGCAGAAAGCTGGTTCCGCAGCGGGGGTGCAGGGTGCTGTACTGCTGCGCCTTCTCCACCCGGAGAGGCTCGCCCGCTTCAAAACAGAAGATCGCTTTATGCTCGGCGCCGTGATAGGCAAAGACACGCTTCATCTCGCTCCAGCGCGTCACCAAAAACAGATAGAGCAAAAATATGGCCAGCCGGAAGAGCCCCTCCACCAGATTGAGCACCACGGGATGAAGTCCCTGCGGAGCGAGCCTGGCCAGGTACGTGGGAAGAATAAAGAAAAGAGCAACCCCCAGCCCCAGTCCGAGGAGCACAACGAGAAAGGACTGCCAGCTCTCGATCTCTTCCCCTTCTTCGTGAAGCGCTTCCGCTGCTGAAAGATTCAGGGCGCGCACACCGATGATCAAAGATTCAAAAAAAACGACCGCACCCCGAAGCACCGGCCAACCGAGGACGGGGTAACGACGGGCCAGAGGAGTAACCTGCTCCGAGATGAGGCTGATACTGTTGTCGCTGCGCCGACAGGCGATGGCGATGCGGTCCTGGCAGCGCATCATCACCCCTTCCAGAACGGCCTGACCACCGACCAGCTGCGGCTGATTCATCCCGGCATTCCTCCCAAGACCCGGATGGAGAGCCCCGTTTTACTCAAGACCGTACTTCCGCTTGAACCTTTCTACCCGGCCGCCGGTATCAACAAATTTTTGTTTTCCCGTAAAGAAAGGATGACATTTGGAGCAGATCTCCACTTTCAAGTTCTCCCTGGTGGAGCCGATTTCAAAGGACTCCCCGCAGGCACAGGTCAGCTTCGTGCGAAAGTAGCGGGGATGAATATTCTCTTTCACCAGTAAGACACCTCCCAAACTTCATTTCCAGAACTAGATAATAGCACAACCTCATTTATCGCGCAACAAAACCGGATTATTTCCGCTGAAGAACAAGGCACGAACAAGGCACGGCCTGACCGGTGCGAAGAGCCTCAGGGGGAAGAGCGGGCGTGTCCGCCGGGGGAAGGAAGCGGCCGGGTTCAGTCCAGCAGGGTGAGCGGATCAACCCGCTGCTCGCCCTCGTGGATTTCAAAATGCAGGTGCGGCCCAGTGGTGTTGCCGGTGAGGCCGACATAGCCCAGGACCTGGCCGGGCCTGACCTGCTGCCCCGCTGAGACCGCGCTCTTGGAGGCATGGCCGTAACGGGTCCGGAAACCGGCGCCGTGCTCCACCTCGATCATGATGCCGTAGCCGCCCCGGTATCCGGCGCAGGTAACGCGGCCGCCTGCGGCGGCGTAGAACGCGGTGCCATAGGCGGCGGCGATATCGATTCCGTAATGAAATTTTCCCTTGCGCCAGCCAAACCCCGAGGTCAAAACGCCCTGCAGGGGCCAGCGAAAAACCGGCTGTCCCGGAGCGCGGGAGACAACACCGCCGGGGACGATGATCCGCTCTCCGCGGTGCAGAGCTGCAGGGATGCCGATCTCATTGGCCTGCAGGATCGCTCCCTCATGCACCCCGTAGGTCCGGGCGATGGCCGGCACCGTGTCACCCTCTTCCACATCATGAACACAGCCGACCACAGTCAGAATCTCCAGGCGGTCACCGGGGTAAATCAGGTTGCGCCGGGAGATTTCATTCAGGTGGACCAGCGTCTCCACATCGGTTCCGAATTGTTGGGCAATCGTGTAGAGGCAGTCTCCCGGCTGAACCGTATATTCCAATATTTTCGGCCGGAGAGCCCTCTCTTCAAGGAGAGCGGTAAAATCCCGCAGCTGCAGATAATATAAGGGGACTTCGCCCGCCTCTTCCTGAGCATCCTGAGCCCCGGCCTTAACTTTCCCGGCGGGGCCGCACCAGGCAAGCCCGGCAATGAGCACTGCCACAACCGCTTGCGCGAAAGTTGACATCCTGATAGCCTCCTCTGACAGCAGATTGAACCATATTGTGCTGTTCAGGAGACAAATTTATTCACGCGCCACCTGGAGGGGGTCAATCAGCGGCCCTGCCGGGCTGAATCCAGTCGGGAAACCGGGGCGAAGGGGATCGCCCCGCAGTTTATTTTCTCCGGTTGCCGGACTGGGCCTAGAAAGTGTACATGTTATTCAGGAAGTCCTCGTTATCCTTGGTCTTCTTTAGCCTGTCGAAAAGCATCTCCAGAAATTCCACGTTTTGCGTGTTCCCCATCGCCCGCCGCAGCGCCCACATGAGCTCAATCTTTCGCTCATCGAGCAGCAGCTCCTCGCGGCGCGTGCCGGAGCGGGAGATATCGATGGCCGGGAATATTCTGCGCTCGGAGATCTTGCGATCAAGATGCAGCTCCATATTGCCGGTCCCCTTGAACTCCTCGTAGATCACATCGTCCATCCGGCTGCCCGTGTCGATGAGAGCGGTGGCGATGATGGTCAGGCTGCCGCCGCCGTCAATATTTCGCGCCGCTCCGAAAAAGCGCTTCGGCTTATAAAACGCCGCCGGGTCAATCCCCCCTGAAAGGGTGCGTCCGCTTGGGGGGATCACCAGATTGTAGGCCCGGGCCAGGCGGGTGATACTGTCCAGCAGGATGGCCACATCACGGCCCTGCTCGACGAGGCGCTGCGCCCTTTCCAGAACCAGCTCGGAGATGCGAATATGATTTTCCGGCCGCTGATCGAAAGTGGAGCTGGCCACATCGGCCTTGACGCTGCGCTCCATATCGGTGACCTCTTCCGGACGCTCGTCAACGAGCAGGATAATCATCTCCACCTCGGGATGATTGGTGGAGATGCTGTTGGCCAGCTGCTTCAACAGGATGGTCTTGCCCGCTTTGGGAGGGGAAACGATTAAACCCCGCTGCCCTTTACCGATGGGAATGAGCAGATCGATAATCCTCGTCGCAAGAACATGGGGCTCTGTTTCCATGCGCATGGCCTCACGGGGATGTATCGGAATGAGCGAGGTAAATGCCGGCCGCCGGGAGAATGATTCCGGCTTGACGTCGTTGATCGATTCAACCTGCAGCAGCGCAAAATATCTCTCATTATCTTTCGGCGGCCTGATTTTTCCGTAGACCAAATCCCCGGTTCGTAAATTGAACCGGCGGATCTGCGATGCGGAGATATAAATATCGTCGTCGGAATAACAATATTTATAACGGCGCAGGAAACCGAAGCCGTCGTTCATGATCTCCAGGAGACCGGAAGCGCTGTCGTACTCTTTTTCCGGCTCCCCGGGCCCGCTCTCCTCAACGACAGAGTCTTCAGATGCAAGCGCCCTGGTCAAAGCGTCGATCAGCTCCTGCTTGCGCATGGTCGAATGACCCCGGATGGCCTTCTCTCTGGCCAAGCGGCGGAGCTCGTTTAGGGTTATTGATTTTAACTGACTGGGATCCAATTTGCTGACACCACCTTTATTCTTGATCTATTGTCGCTACCCCGGATGGTTCCGCTGCCTGAGCGGCTCCGGGGAATCACTTATTGGGCAATTATCAGTGCAAACCGGTGCAGCTGCAGGGGCGATCGGAGCACCGGGGGCTGTTCCGGAGGCAACCGGAATAAGCGAGCGGCGATCCATACTTAACCACAGGAATTGCGTGCAGTTTTACCGGGGGGGCCAATACCTTTCTTATGAAAAATTATGATCTTTTTGAGGATAATTTATTCCGGGCGCAGCATCGATGGCCGGGGCCTGCCGCCGCGGCCAACGCCTCTTTACGATCACTATATTCGCGACCAACTTTTTATTTCCTGCCTGGCTATTGAAAATCTATCCTGTTCTAATGAATATCGGCACTTTGGACCATACTATCTGTTCAGTAAACCTTATACAGAGATGGAGGGGAGCAGCGATGAATCTTTTTCGCGGACTTTTGATCATCCTTATCGCCTTGTTGCTGAGCATATCCGCCAGTTTCGGTTATCTGGTCTACACTGTCGAAAAGATGGACCGGCTTCCGAAACCCTCACCACCTTTAACCACCCGCATCTATGACGGCGGGGATCAGATCCTGGCCGTGCGCTACCAGGAAAACCGGGTCGATATCTCCCTGGAGCAGATCTCCGACCATCTGATCGAGGCTACCCTGGCCGTGGAGGACCGCCGTTTTTACCGGCACTCGGGATTTGACCCCGCCGGCCTGCTCCGGGCTCTGCTCAACAATCTGAAAAGAGGCCGGACCGCCCAGGGGGGCAGCACCATCACCCAGCAGCTGGCCAAAAACCTGTACCTTTCCCACGAACGCACGCTGCAGCGCAAACTGAAGGAAGCGCTCTACACGATCCACCTGGAGCGCAGGTACAACAAAGACGAGATCCTGGAGATGTACCTGAATACAATATTCTACGGCCATTTCGCTTACGGAGCCGAAGCGGCGGCGCGGAACTATTTTGGCAAAAGTGCCGCCGAGCTCAGCCTGGGCGAAGCGGCCCTTCTGGCCGGCCTGCCCAAGGGCCCCTCCTATTACTCCCCTCAGCTGAATCCCGAAGCCGCCGAACAGCGCCGCCGCACTGTTTTAACGCAGATGGTCTCCGCCGGTTTTATCAGCCCCCGGGAACAGGAGCAGGCCTTACAGGAGACGCTGCTCTTCCATGAGCTGTCCGCCGGGGAGAGTGCCGCCTATTTTTTGGACTACCTGATCAATACCGAGCTGGCCCTCCTCTTCGATGGAGACCTGGGCCCCGTCTACCGCGGCGGCCTCCAAGTATATACCACCCTCGATCGGGAAATGCAGCAGCTGGCTGAAGAGATCATCGGCGGTATCGCCGGGGAGGCAACAGACGAAAGAGGAGTTCGCCAGCCCCAGGGCGCGCTGGTGGCGATAGATCCGGCCACCGGTCAGGTCAAGGCTCTGGTCGGAGGTCGCGACTTCAAGGAGAGCAGCCTGAACCGGGCGGCTGTTCCGCGCTCCCCGGGCTCCTCCTTTAAACCCTTTCTGTACGCTGCCGCCCTGGAAAATGGCTGTACCGTTAACGACCGGATCCTCTGTGAACAGGTCCTGTTCACCGAAGGGCTCCCCGAACCCTATGCCCCGACAGATTACGGCGGCAGCTTTCACAACCGGGAGCTGACCATTCGCGAAGCGGTGGAAAAGTCGTGCAATATTGTGGCGGTCAAGGTACATGCCCATATCGGCCGGGAGAAAGCTGCGGAGATGGCCCGGCGCCTGGGCATCACCAGCCCTCTGGAAGCGTACCTGTCGCTGCCTCTGGGCACGAACGAGGTGACCCTGCTCGAGCTGACCGCAGCCTTCGCTCCCTTTGCCAATGGCGGTTCCCGGATCAAGCCCTTCCTTATCCGCAAAGTTGTCGATTCCGAGGGAAGGATCCTGCTGGAAAACAGACCGCAGCAGGAGCAGGTGCTGAGTCCCGCTATCGCCTACCTGATCACCGACATGCTCAAAGGCGTTCTTGCCGAAGGAGGCACCGCCGGCGCCGCCGGCTCGATCCTGAATCGGCCCGCCGCCGGCAAATCGGGAACCTCCCAGGACAACAGGAATGCACATATGATCGGGTACACCCCGCAGCTAGTTGCCGGCATCTATATCGGCGACGACTACGGGAAACCTCTCGCTTCATCGGGAGGCGGGCTCGCCGCCCCCCTGTGGGCCTGGTTTATGGAAAAAGCGCTTCAGGAGAGCGCCCCCGACGACTTCAAACGCCCCGATGGGCTCGTCAGCTGCTCCCTCTGCCCGGAATCGGGGTTGCGCCAGAGCCCTTTTTGCCCGCAGCCGCCCCGGGAAGAGCTTTTTCTCAGCGGAACTGAACCCACAGAGGAGTGCTCTCTCTGCACCCCCTCATTCTGGTGGCCCTGGTTTCCCCCGCTGAAACGTTCGCCGGCCCTTCCTTAACGCAGAAAGGGGTTGTTCATCGCCTCGGCGCCGATGGTGGTAGCGGGGCCGTGGCCGGGGTAGACCACCGTTTCGGGCGGCAACACCAGCAGCTTTTCCCGGATCGCCCTGATCAGCAGGCTGTGCGAGCCCCCGGCCAGGTCGGTCCGCCCGACAGATCCGGCGAAAAGGGCGTCTCCGGTGAACACCACCCCGGAACCGGACAGCGAGATGGAGCCCCGGGTATGGCCGGGGGTCTCCACCACCGTCAGCACCTGCTTCCCGAAGGCGATCTGCTCCCCCTCCCGGAGCAGCCGGTCCGGCGGGACGGGCCTGCCGAGGAGAAAACTCAGCCCGAGGAGCGGTTTCCGGTATATCGCCAGATCTTTTTCCGGGAGAGCGAGGGGCACCTGCAGCTCTTTCTTGAGCCTGCCGTTGGCTCCGGTGTGATCGATATGGCCATGGGTGTTCACAATTTCAGTTATCTTCAGCCCCCTTTGCCTGATCTGCTGCAAGATCCGTTTCCCCCCGGCTCCGGGATCGATAACAATGCCCTCTCCGGTCTCGGAACAGGCCACCAGATAACAGTTGGTGGCAATAAGACCCACTACCAGTGTCTGCACCTGCATTCTCACACCTTCTTTCGCCAAGATTTCGCCGCTCTCCACCCGCCGCTACGGCTCCGCCCCCAGAGCGGTGCAAACAGCTCCCTTGATGTCGGTGAGATCGCGGAGCGCGGGACCAAGGCGGCGCCGCACCGCCTCCGCTCCGATCAGCAGCGCCGGCACCCGGTTCAGGGTGTGACTGCCATGTGAAAGATCCTCAATATTGCCGTGGTCGCTGGTGATAATGAGCAGGATCTTCTCCGGATCCAGCCTTTCCGCCGCCGTCCCGATAAATCGATCGAGACAGCCGATCACTCGGGCCGCCTCCTCCCGGTCGGCCCGGTGCCCGGCATAATCGGTCATGAAATATTCAAAAAGAGAAAAATCATGGCGCCCGCCGATCTCGATGAGCCTGCGGCCGGCCTCCTCCGGGGTGATCTCGGGAACGTGGAAGCCGGCCCTGTTTAACAGCTCATTGGTCAGATCCATAAAGATGGCTTTACCCTCTTCGATATCAGCGATGTCATGAAAGGGAAGCCCGGCGTAATAGGTGATCAGGGTTGAACAGGAGTAGCGGCTCTCCTCAAACCCCTTCTTGAGCTGCTCGAAGAAGGTGGGGCGGTAGGCATTGATAAAATCACAGCGGTAGCCCCGCTCGCGCAAGGAGGCGAAGAGCCCCCTGGAAGCCAAAAGAGCGCGCAGAGCCTTGTTCGGAAAGCCGCTCAGGTGGTAACCCAGCTGCCGGGGGGCGTTGCTCCCGGTAAAGAGCGCCGCCTGCCCGGTGGCGCTCTGCGGCAAACCGGAGACCCCCAGTTGTGCATCGAGAGCACAGAGAGTCACCTTGGCATCGTGAAACCCGCTCATCTCCTCTGTAAGCGGGTTTCCCCGGAAAAGAGCGGTCAGGAAGGGGGTCTCGGCAAAAACAAAGGGATTCTCCGGAGAAAGCTTTCCCAGGCCTACTCCATCAATAAAAATAACGATAACACGCAAATTTCATCTTCTCCGTTCACCGGAGGAGGGCTACTGCTCCGCCTCCGCTTCGCCGGGGACAACGGTGACAGTCCGGCTGCGGCCGTTCCGCATGACGGTCAACTCTACGGTATCACCCGGATAGTAACTTAAGAGCGCATCAAAAAGCTGTGCAATATAGCGGACCTCTCTTGAGCCCACTGCAACAATCACATCTCCTACCTGAAGGCCGCCCGCCACCGCCGGGCTGCCCGGATTAACCTCGCTGATATGAACTCCCTGATCCGTGGAATCACCGGTATGCGCGGACAGATTCTGAATCAGGATCCCCATCTGGGGACGGCGGACCCGGCCGTCCTCCCTGAGATCGTCGGCCACCCGTTTCACCGTGTTGCTGGGGATGGCCAGGCCGATCCCTTCCGCCTCGCTGATCTTGGCCGAATTGATCCCGACAACCTCGCCGCGTAAGTTGACCAGCGGACCGCCGCTGTTGCCGCGGTTGATCACCGCATCGGTTTGAATATAGGTGTAGGCATACTGGCTCTGCGACGCCCTCACTTCACGCTCCAGGGCGCTGACGATTCCCCGGGTAACGGTATGTTTTAGAAAACCGAGCGGATTCCCCGCCGCCAGCACCGTCTCACCGGCCCGGACCGTCCCCGAGTCGCCCAGGGAGGCATGGGGGAGGGCTTTCTCCTCAATTTTTAGAAGAGCCAGGTCGGTGAGCTGGTCCTCACCGACCACCGTCGCCTCGAAGCTCCGCGAATCGGCGGTCAGGACAATGATCTGTTCAGCACCGTCAATGACATGCTGGTTGGTGATGATATAGCCGTCTTCCGCGATGATCACTCCCGAGCCGCTGCCGCTCTGCATCAGCACGCTCCTCCCAAAATAGGAGCCGGGCACATAAGAGTTGACCGCCACGACCGCCGGCATCACCCGGCTGACCACCTCCACAACAGCGAGATCCTCCTCATGCGGCGGAGGCAGCTCCGCCGGCGCTTCACCGGCTGCCGACGGCGGCTGCGGGGAATCTCCCGCAGGCGACGGAGGCATCCCTTCAAGGAGGAAACAGGTCACAAGAGCGCCGGCCAGCACCCCGCAAAAACCGATGACAAAGAGCATCCACACCGGAGCCGTGCGGCGGCTCCGGCGGTATTGCCGGGAAAAATCGCCGTTATTTTCTAAATTCATCGTGCTGTCCCCTTTGACTAAAGTTTACTTTAAAAGAAACCGCTGTGCAAAGCGCAGGCTCAGGGTTCCAGATGAGCGGTATCGTTAAACAGAGCCAGCTCATAACAACCGGCGGCGGGGCAATGGCGGAGAACAGACAGGGAAGCCGGAGCAGGTGCATAGGGCCATCTTTCCCGCGTAGAGCACCCCAGAGCGCCGGCAACAAAGGCATTGATCAGCCGGCCGTGGCTGACCAGGAGAACGCGGTGGAGCTTTCCGTGCCTGCGGCGGATCTTTCGCCGCAGGGCTCTGGTCCGGGCGAGCAGTTTTCTCTCTCCTTCACCGCCCGCACGGAGCGCTCTCAGTCTGCTCCCGTCGGGCGCAAAAAGAAACGGATAGATCGCCCTGACCTCACTGCGCCGGAGCCCCTCCACATAACCCCAGGAGCATTCACGCAGCCAGGGCTCCCTGAGGGGAACCGGTTCAATTGCCCGGGAAATAATCAACGCCGTTTCCCAGGCCCGCTGCAGATCGCTGCTGAGAAAGAGCTCGACGGGGCCGGTTCCTGCCAGCCGCCGCCCCAGCAGCGCCGCCTCACGGCGTCCCCTTTCGCTGAGCGGCACATCGAGCCGCCCCTGGAATCTCCCCTCCTCGTTTGCCCGGGTGCTCCCGTGGCGGATCAGCCAGAACTCCATCTCAGCCCGGATCGCCGGTCAAACCGGAAGAACCCCCTCTGTTCTGACGCTTGATCTGAGCACCCAGTGCGGTTAACTTGTTTTCAATATTTTCGTAACCCCGGTAGATGTGATCCACCTCGCCGAGCACCGTCTCCCCCCGGGCAATCAAACCGGCCACCAGCAGCGCCGCACCGGCCCGCAGATCCGTTGCCGATACCGGCGCCCCGGAAAGAGGAACCCCCCCGTCGATCACCGCCGCTCGCCCCTCAACCTTGATCTGCGCACCCATCTTCTCCAGCTCATCGACATGGCGAAAGCGGTTATCAAAAACATTTTCGGTGACGATGCTGGTCCCCGGGGCTGCGGTCAGCAGAACCATCCCCAGGGGCTGCAGGTCCGTGGGAAAACCGGGGTAGGGAAATGTTTTCAGATCGGAGGGCAGCAGCGGACCGGTCCGGCTGACCGTGATCTGCTCGGGCTCCACCTCCACCGCCACGCCCATCTCTCTCAGCTTCGCCGTAACCGCCTCCAGATGTTTCGGGATCACCTCTCCCACTGTCACCTTACCGCCCGTCGCCGCCGCCCCGAGCATAAAGGTGCCCGCCTCGATGCGGTCGGGGATGATCGCATGTTCCGCCCCGCCGAGGGCCCTGACCCCGTCGATCTTGATCACATCGGTTCCGGCGCCTTTCACCACTGCCCCCATGGCATTAAGCATATTGGCCAGATCAACAACCTCCGGCTCCTTGGCCACATTTTCCAACACCGTGCGCCCCTCGGCGAGCACAGCCCCCAGCATCAGATTAACCGTTGCCCCGACGCTGACCACGTCGAGATAGATATGCGCCCCCGTCAGCTTGTCGGCAGCCAGCCGGATCACGCCGTGCTCGATGCGGCAGGCGGCCCCCAGGGCGGTAAACCCCTTCAGGTGCTGGTCGATGGGACGCGGTCCGAGATCGCAACCGCCGGGAACCGGAACCATGGCTTTGCCGAAACGGCCCAGCAGACTGCCCATCAGGTAAGAGGAAGCCCTTATTTTTTGCACCAGAGAAAACGGCGGCGAAAATCCGCGCAGCCCCGAGGGGTGGAACTCCAGGGAATTGCGTCCCCGGCGGCGGATGGTCATCCCCATATCTTCCACAATGCGCAGCATTGTCCGCACATCGATAATATCGGGGACATTGTTCAGCAAAACCTTTTCCGAGGCCAACAGGACCGCCGGCAAGATGGCCAGGGCTGCATTCTTGGCCCCGCTTATCTTGACCCGTCCTTGCAGCCTGTTTCCCCCGCGCACTATTAATTTCTGCACCTCATCTTCTCCCATCAGTTAGAAGTTTCCGGTTCCAGGTTGCCGGTGAAAGCATTGATGAAACAGCTCTCCCCGTCATCAAACAGAAACCGCCACACCGGAGGCATCTCCCACCTCTCCGCATCGTACTTACGGCTGTAAAATCCGAGATCGGCCTTCACGATGCGCCGTGGGGGAGAGGCCGGCCCCAGCAGTTCGACGAGCCTCACAAGAGCTCGCGCAGCCGTGATCACCTCCATTTCCCGCTCCTGAAGAGGGGTTTCCGGTTCGAGGAGGTACGCTTCCAGTTCCACAAGGGCACCCCCCTCCACAGCTGCGTTCAGATAGCCGCTAAAGAGAAGCCTGCCCTCGTCCTTCTGCAGATAGTGGAACACCGTCTTGCCGCCCGAGCGCGTCAGGCGATCATAGCAGAGCCCGGCCGGAGCAAAGCCCTGCTCCTGCAGATAGCGTTCCAGCAGCGCCGCAGTCCCCGCTTCATCGGCGGCCTCCCCGGCCAGGGCAACACCCGGGAGCAGCTCCAATTGCAGCGGCCCTCCCGGAAAGTAACACAAACGAACCCCTTCGCCTTCGTAAAGCAGCGGTGCGCCGGAGCCCTGCGGAGGGGGCACCGCTGCGCCGTAAAGTTCCAGCGCTTTCTTTTCCAGCACCGCCGAGGGCGATACCGTCAAAAAGGCACTTTTCCGGGCGGCGCGGTCCACCCTGGTCTCCAGGAGATAGCCGCTTTCGGCAAGCTGTTCCTCGATATGGCGCCACTCTTTGCCCGTAACCCACAAGCGGGCCGATTCCCGCAGGGCCCCGCCGAACAGATGATAGCAGAGAAAGAGATTCAGCCCGAGAAAAGCATAGATTAAAATTGTTTTGGCCCGGCCTAAATTCACGGTTCCCATCCCTCCGGCGGTACCAGTTCGTCAGTCTTCAGCAGCAGCTCCCGCCCGTTCAGGTGAATCTGCCAGACGGGAACCGCCTCTTCCCCTTCAAGATAATAGGCCAGCTCCATCCTCTCCAGGAGCGGCCCGGCGGCGCCCTCTTCCTCCAGCAGCGTCACCGCCTTCTCCAATACTTTTCTAAATTCCGCCACTGCCACCCCGTCTCCGGGCTGCTCCAAGGGCTCATAGAGATTGCGGCGATAGCTGAGCAGGCCCCCGTGATGATAATAGATCAGCACACCGCTGTCTCCCAAAAGCGGGTAACCGTCAAGGAGACTGCGCCACTGTGCCCGGCAGGCTCTCCCGGACCCCTCCTTCTCCTCGTCCCCCCCGGCCAGCATTTGCAGGCGCAGATTTTTCACCCAGCCGCCGTGATAACTGATCAGCTTTCCCGCGGTCAACAGAGCCGCGGTGTAGTCCAACCCCGCCGTCTTCTCGAGGCGGGGATGCGAGTAGTCCAGCCCTCTTCCCAGGCGCAGCCCCTGCTCGCCGTCAGTATAGATGAACCCGCCGTCCTTCTCCTCGATTTCGCGAACGAGGTTGCGATTGATGAAGAAGGTTTTCAGGAGCAGCTCGCGGTCCAGCCGTTCCGGTTTCAGGGAGAACCGCTTCAAAGACGAAACCCCCACCGGCACGAGCAGGGGAGCGTCCAGGTTAACCGCAAGCCCCCGGGAGAGGCTCAGCTCTCCTTCCGGCAGCTCCTCGCAGAGCTGCTCCGGGGCGGGGGCGAAGCGATCGTAAAGCGCCGCCAGCTCGGTGCTCCAACCGGGCGGCAGCAGCAGCAAGGAGGCGTCGCCGGCGCTCTCTTTCAAGATCGCCCAGCAGCGGTCCTCCAGCCGCCGGATCTCCAGTTCCGCCAGCGCTCCGCTGCTCCGGCCCTTGAGCCAGATGCTCTCGGGCCCCAGCGGGAGGGACGGTTCAAACTGCAGCGAGAAGCAGCGCTCCGCCTCCGGAGGGGGCGGCTCGGCATAGTAATAATACCCCGGTTCGGCCAGCTCCTGCAACATGGTTGAAGATTTCTCCCAGAAAAGGTTAAAATCCGTTTCTCCCGGGCGGAGCCGGTGACACTGCCCGCGGCTGTACAGAGTGATCGCTTCAGGAACGATCATCTGTGAAAGCGGCCGGGGCTCTTCAAAATAAACCGGCTCATAACCATTCTCCACGGTCATCTCTGCCGGACGGCGTCCAAACCACAGCTGCTGAGTCAGAAAAAGACTGCAGAGCACCAATAATAAAAGCAGTGCACTTTTAATCCTTTCCTTCAACGCTCCCTCCACCCTTCTCCGGAGCAGCGACGGGCAGGGTGAACCAGGCTCTGGTCCCCTCTGCGACAGTGCTCTCCAGCCCGATCCTTCCGCCGTGAGCCTCGACGACCCGGCGGGCGATGGGAAGCCCGAGGCCGGTGCCGCCGTAATCGCGGCTGCGCGTCTTCTCCACCCGGTAAAAACGCTCAAATATTCTCTCCAGATCTTCCCGGGGTATCCCGGGGCCGTTGTCTTCAATATAAACCTGCAGCCAGCCCGGCTCCGCGGCGGCGGCACCAACCCGGATCTCCCCGTCGGCGGGAGTATATTTTAGCGCATTGTTGAGCAGATTCAAAAAGACGCGCATGATCTTCTCCCGATCGACCCGCACCGGAGGCAGCTCCGGCGAAATGTTCAGCCCGATCTTGGGGCAGGCAAGACCGGCTTTCTGCTCCGACTGCTCGACGGCATCTGCAGCCAGCTGAAGCAGATCGACCTCTGTTCTCTCAAGCTCCGCCCTGCTGTAACCGAGGCCGGAGAGATCCAGCAGATCTCTGACCAGATCGACCATCCGGTCCGTCTCCCGGCTGAGCACATTCAGGAAACGATCGCTGACGGCGGGGTCCGCCGCGGCGCCGTCGAGCAGCGTCTCGACATAGCTCTTGATCGTTGTCAGCGGAGTGCGCAGCTCATGGGACACATCGGCAACAAACTCCTGCTGCTGCCGGGCCAGCTCTCTCTCGACGGTGACATCGTGGAGCACCACCAGCGTTCCGTCGAGGCGGCCCTCTTTTTCCTCCTTAAACGGAGCCAGCGTAATCCTCAGGTCCACCGCCGGGTTGTCCCGGGAAAGATCGAGGGTGAGGGGCCGGCGGCCGCGCATGAACAGGCGCAGGGCATCCGCTCCGATCATCTTTTTGAGCAGGGCAAACCCGGAGCACTCCGGGGGGAGGGGCTCCCTGAACGTATCTTTGAGCAGCTCCCGCGCAGCGGGATTGATATGAATGAGCCGCCCCTTTCCGTCAAGGGCGATCACCCCGTCGCCCATATGGTTGATCATCGCTTCAATTTTACTCTTCTCCGAAGAGATCTCTTTGATGTTTCGGTCCAGACGTCCGGCGAGATGGTTGAAGGTCGACCCGAGGCGGCCGATCTCATCACCCGACTTCACCGCGATCTTCTGGGAAAAATCACCGCGAGACATCAGCCCGGCCTGCCGGGTGATCTCCTGAAGCGGTGTTGTAATCGTTTTGGCCAGAATCGCCCCCAGCAAAAAGCTGATCGCCAGAGCAAGCCCCGAGCCGCTCAGCATGATCAGCTTGATCTGATTCAAAACGGTATCCACCTTGTTCAGGGAGCCGCTCAGATAGAGCACCCCGCCGACCGTCTCTCCGTCCCGCAGGGGAAAGGCCAGATAGTAACGTCTCTCCTTCCCCGAGGGGTCAAAACGGGCCGTCTCGCTCTGCTCTCCGGCCAGGGCCCGGCTGATCTCGTCTCGAAGCAGCCGTCCGCCGACGAGGGATTGATTCTTGGAGGTGCCCACGATATGGGCGTACGAATCCAAAACATCGATCTCTATTTCACGCAACCCGCTGAACTCCCGGACCAGATGGGCGATATCTTCCGTGGATTTAGGCCCTTCCTGGAGCAGCGGTTCAACAAAAGAGGCCAGCAGCCGGGCCTGATATTCCAGCCCCGTTCTGAAATTGTGAAGATAGTACTGCTCCAGCGACTGCACCAGATAGACGCTGATGAGCTGCAGGGCAAAGAGAAGGAGCAGCGAATAGACCAGCACAATCTTCCATTGAAGACTGCTCAAGCGGCTACTTTTGCCTGAAAAAATAGCCGACCCCCCTTTTGGTATGAATATATTCCGGCGCCGCCGGATTTAGCTCCAGCTTCTCCCGCAACCGCCTGATGGTGACATCGACGGTCCGCTCATCACCAAAGTAATCGTAGCCCCAGACCTGATTCAGGAGCTGCTGCCGGTTAAAGATGTGCCCCGGCCTCCGGATCAGAACCAGCAGGAGAGAGAATTCTTTCGTCGTCAGCTCGACCCGCCGGCCGCGGTTAAGAACCGTCATCGTCTCCGGATCGACGAGAAGATCGCCGTGGCGCAGCTGCTTGCGTCCCCCTGTAGAGGGGCTTCGGGCCCGTCTTAACGCCGCCTTGACCCTGGCCGTAACTTCGCGTGCGCTAAACGGCTTGGTTACATAATCATCTGCGCCCAGCTCCAGACCGCGGACCTTGTCCGCCTCCGATTCCTTCGCCGTCAACATGATGATGGGGATCTCTTTACGGGTGCGAATCTCACGACAGACCGCAAAGCCGTCCTGCTTCGGCAGCATAATATCGAGCAGGATCAAATCGGGCTCGCACCGCTCCAGCAGCTCCAGCGCCTCCTCACCGTCATAGGCGAGGAGCACCTCGAACCCTTCCTTCTCCAGATTATACTTCAATATTTCAGCGATGGGCCGTTCATCATCGACCACCAGTATTCTGGTAGACAAGCGATCGCTCCTTAGAAGTGCTCAGATCAATAGTTTCGTTTCTCGGCAATAGAATCCCTGCCGCAGCGGAGCCCGCCGTGAGATCTTGGCGCTTAACCCTCCCCCACCAGAACCGGCAGCGGCCAAGGCGGCCGGGGCGAAAGTGGGCCGTTGCCTCAAGGGGACTGCCCCGCCGGGACAGCCCCCTCCGTTACTCCACCACAAGAGAGGGGATCGGTTTAGAAAAAGCTCAGGGGATTAGCCGTCGGGCAGCTGGACCAGCTGCCCTGATTGGCCAGGCGAACTTCAAAATGAAGGTGAACTCCGGTCAAACCGCGCGTTCTTCCGGTATTTCCCATCAGGGCGACGAGTTCGCCCCGCTTAACCGTGTCTCCGGCAGAGACCCTGTTCACCTGATTGTGAGCGTAAAGCGTGTAGTAACTGCCGTGGTAGATGACGATATAATTGCCCCGGGGATATCGCGACCCTGCTTCCACGACGACGCCGTCGTCTGCCGCGAGAATCGGCGTGCCCATACCCGCAGGATGATCAATATCGATACCCACATGGTTGGGCCTGGCGGCGCTGCGGTAACCGGAGGAAATTCTGCCGCCCCGCACCGGCCAGAGAAAGCGTCCGCTGCCGAGAGCGGGGGCGCTGGCGGTGCCCTGCTCTATGATCCGGGTCACCGGCTTTTCGAGAACCCTTTCGCCGACTCTCCGGCGGCCAATTTCCCGGCCGTTTTCCCGGGTCACCTCGTAGGCGACCTCTTTTTTACCCGCCTTCCCCGGCTCCAGCACCCGGCTTTGGTAACACCACAGGGCCTCGGTATAGCGGTAGCTCACTCCGCAGGGTATTTTTTCGGTAATCGTGACCTCTTCAACGGTCTGCACATGCACCAGGGGCGGCGCCGCCGGAAGGTCGCTGCGCCGCTCCCCTTCCCTGGAGGCCAGCAGCATCCGCTCCTCCCCGGCCTCGGGCCCGTCCCGCAGAAGCGCGGCCGCCGCCTCCGGAGTGCAGACCGCTTCCGGAGGGACCGTGCACGGTGTTGCGGTGATCTCCTCGAGAAGGGATACCCGGAGCAGCTTGTTGCACCTGCTGATATAAAAATCCCCCAGCAGCGCGATCGCCTCGTCCACTTTTTCTTTCGAGGCGAGGGGGATCACGGGAACCTGATCTATGGTTAACATAACCGCTTCAGCGGTGAACCGGAGCTGCTGCCGCAGCGCCTCGCTAACCGCGGCAACATCATCTTCACCGCGCGAACGGTATTCCCGGTTCAGGGTGACCGTCTGCTCCGGCTCCACCGTCATTCCGTAGAAAGAGCAGCACTTTGCGGTTAGATCATCGATAAAGTGCTCTACCGAGGCGCCGTCGCGCACCGTACCCAGCTCCCGCCCTTCCAGGCCGACCACGTAGAAGATGGAGGAGCGGTAATGATCCGTTCCCAGCACCGCGCTCAGCAGCAGCAAGGCCAGGGCCAGGTACATGGCCCAGTGCAGGGTTTTCCCCTTTAACCACTGCTGCAGTTTCCGCAGTTCGCTGTAGCGGTAAGCGCGCTGCAGCTTTTTAAGCAGCGCCGCCTTTCCGGCTTTCAAGAACCTCATAAGAACCCTCCCCCCGGAGCCGCTCCGGGATAAAGCTGGCGGAACAACTGTTAAGTTTAAGGCTTGTCCCTTAACAATTGTTAAGATCTCTTAATAGGTTCTCGCTGAATGCTAAAATTCCTGCCGGGGAAGAAAATTATTCTCTTTTTCCCGCTGGGGGGGCTCACCCGGTCCCATCGTCGAGGCGGCGGCTAATTTCCGCTGCCGCCAGCACACCCGAAGCGGAGGCCTGAATCAGGCCCCTGGTGACACCGGCGCCGTCGCCCACGGCAAACAGATTGGTGAGGTCGGTCTCCAGATGGGGGGTCAGGCGGAGGCGGAAGGAGTAGAATTTCACCTCGACTCCATAAAGCAGGGTATGCGGGGAGTTGATCCCCGGAGCAAGCCCGTCGAGCGCTTCGAGCATCTCCATAATCGAGAGGAGGTGGCGGTAGGGAAGAACCAGGCTTAAATCGCCCGGCGTCGCTTCGCTCAAGGTGGGATGAACGAGTCCGCGGGCGATCCTTTCGGCAGTGGAGCGACGGCCCATCTGCAGATCGCCCAGACGCTGCACCATGACCCCGTCACCGAGCATATTCGCCAGACTGGCGACATATTTGCCGTAGCGAATGGGCTCATTGAAAGGCTCGGTAAATGTTTTGCTGACCAGCAGGGCAAAGTTGGTGTTGGCACTTCTCTTCTCCGCATAGCTGTGTCCGTTAACCGTAACCAAACCGCCGTTATTCTCGGTGACAACAACACCGTAGGGATTCATGCAAAAGGTGCGCACGCGGTCATCAAAGGAACGGGAAAAGTAGATCAGCTTCGACTCGTAAACCTTGCTGGTGAGATGTTCCAGCAGCACTGCCGGCACTTCGATGCGCAGCCCGATATCCACCGGATTGTTCAGCCCCGCCAACCCGAGGCGGGAGGCCTCCCGGTGCATCCATTCGGCTCCCGCCCTTCCGGGACCGCAGATCACATAATCGGCCCGGAGCTGCTCTCCCGAAGTCAGCTCCACCCCGTTGACCTGTCCCCCGGAAGCAGATATTGCGGCAACCTCGGTTCCGGTGGCGATATCGACCTGTTTCTTCAGGCGGCGGTACATTTTATCGAGAACGAGAGAACAATTCTCCGTCCCCAAATGCCTGATGGGAGCCGGAATGAGGTGCAGCCCCGCCGAAGCCGCCTCCCGCTGAAACTCCCTGACCGCCGCACTGTCGGTGCCGTAGAGCAGATCCGGAGCCCCGAAATCGAGATAAACCTGATCGACCCGGCGGATCAACCGCTCCAGGGCGGGGGGATCCAGATATTCATTGAGGCTCCCTCCGAATTCCGGTGAAAGGGTCAGCTTGCCGTCGCTAAACGCTCCGGCGCCGCCCCAGCCGCAGGTGACGGCACAGGGATTGCAGCGCAGGCAGCGCCCGTATGCCCCCAGAGTGGCGCATTTGCGCTTCCCCAGGGCCGCCCCCTGATCCAGCAGCAGCAGGCGGATATCTTTGCGCCGGGACAGCTCCAGGGCGGCGAAGATTCCCGCCGGCCCGGCGCCGACGATAATAACATCATATTTTCGGGACATTCCCCTCACCCTTTCATGGCCCCGGCGCCGCGCCGACCTTCTCCGTGCGGGCGATATTGGCGAAGCAGTTGTACCGATCGAGGAAACAGAGCTCGATGGTTCCGACGGGCCCGTTCCGCTGCTTGGCCACGATAATCTCGGCAATATTGCCCTTATCGGTCTCCTTGTGATAATAGGATTCGCGATAGATAAAGACAACCACATCGGCATTGGCCTCGATCCCGCCTGATTCCATGAGATCGCTCAGGATGGGCCGCCGGCTCTCCCTCTTTTCCACGGCACGGCTTAACTGGGAGAGGGCCACCACAGGTATGGAAAGCTCTTTGGCCAGCGCCTTCAGGGAGCGCGATATTTCGGAGAGCTCCTGCTGTCTATTCTCCGAGCGGCTGAAACCGCGCATCAGCTGGAGGTAGTCCACGAATACCGCCTCCAGCCCTCTTTCCGCCTTCAGGCGCCGCGCTTTCGCCCGCACCTCCATCACCGAGAGCGAAGCGGAATCGTCTATGTAGAGCGGCGCTTCGCTCAGGGGACCGACGGCGCGGGTTAACTTTTGCCACTCTTCCTGGGAAAGAAAGCCCCGCCGCAAATTATGTGCATCGATCCTGGCTTCGGCGCAGAGCATCCGCTGGGCCAGCTGTTCCCGGGACATCTCCAGGCTGAAGAATGCCGTCGGTTTTTTCTCTTTAACCGCAATATGGCGGGCCATGTTGAGGGCAAGGGTGGTTTTCCCCATACTCGGCCGGGCCGCAACGATAACCAGATCCGATTGCTGCAGCCCCGAGGAGATCTGATCCAGATCGGTAAAGCCCGTGGCCAGCCCGGTGACTCCTTTTTTTTCATCAAAAAGCTTTTCAATGCGCTCAAAGGTCTCCTTGAGCACCTCTTTGAGATGCGCAAAACCGCGCTGCTCTCCCTGTCTGCCGATCTCGAAGATCTTTTGCTCGGCCGAATCGAGAAACTCTTCCACATCCGGCGGCCCCTCGTAGGAGCCGGTAACGATGCCGGTGGCAGCACGAATCAGCGAGCGCAAAATGGACTTCTCCCGGACAATGAGGGCATAGTACTGCACATTTGCCGCTGTCGGCACCGCTCCGGCCAGGGCGCTCAGATAGGCGGTCCCGCCGGCCTCTTCCAGGGAGCGCTGCCGCTGCAGCTCATCAGCCAGGGTGACCAGATCGACCGGTTCACCCTTTTCGCTCAAGGCGATAATTGCCTTGAAGATCTGCTGATGAGCGGTCCGGTAAAAATCAGCTTCATGGAGCAGCTCCGCAGCGGCAAAAACCGCTTCTTTCTCGATAATCATCGACCCCAGCACCGACTGTTCCGCTTCGATGCTCTGGGGAGGAACTTTGTCGCCGGTGAGAATCATCGCTTACCCCTCCTTGGTTGTGTGCAACTCTTCAATGGCGCTGCCCGTCAAAAAATGAGGCAGCAGCTCTTCCACATCCCGGGCCAGCGCTATCTTCATCCCCGGAAAAGAGCTGCTCGTCTCCAGACGGTTGTCTGCCGGAACCACCGTTTTCTTCAGGCCCGCCAGGCGGGCCCCATAAAGCTTCTCTGTGATTCCACCCACCGGTTTCAGCTGGCCGCGGAGCGATATCTCCCCGGTGACGGCGCAATCCTGCCGCAAAGGAACCCCCTTAACGGCACTGAGGATGGCTAAAAATATAGCTGCTCCGGCGGAGGGTCCGTCGATATTGCCCCCTCCGATAAAATTAAGATGAAGATCAAAATTTTTGAGTTCAATCCCGGTCAACCGCCGCAGAAGCGACGCGGCGACAAAAACAGAATCGCGAGCCATCGACCCGGCAGTCTCATTGAAGCGGATCTCACCCCGCCCCCGAGCCGCCGCCGGAAAAGCAAGCGCCTCGATCTCCAGAACCTGCCCGGTAAAACCGTTCACCCCGAGAGCCAGCACCCGGCCGGTTTCAGCCTGTTCCCCGGTGCAGGGGGCACCCGGGGGATAGAGGCGGTTCCCCATCAGCACCTTTTCCATCAGCGCCGCACTGAGCGCTATCCTGTCGCCTCCGGCAGGCCCGGTCCGGAGTTCATGGAGGGCCCGGCCGTACGCATCGATGAGCAGGTTTACCGCACGCCTGCCTTCGCCGGTGCACCGGCTCACCAGCCGGAGAGCCTCCGGTTCGATCTCCAGGTCAAGTCTGGCCGCGGCGCTGCGCACAATCTCCTCTATCTCGACGGGGGTCAGGGGCTCAAAATAGACTTCAGAGCAGCGCGAGCGAAAGGCGGGGGAGATCGCCTCCGGAGGGCGGGTTGTCGCCCCGATGAGGACAAAATCCGCCGGCGCGCCCCGCTCAAAGAGCAGCCGGATATATTTCGGCACCTGCGTATCCGTGGGATCGTAGTAGGCTGAGTCGAAGAGCACCCGCTTATCTTCAAGAACTTTCAGCAATCTGTTCTGCAGCGTGTGATCCATCTCGCCGATTTCATCGATAAACAGGATCCCGCCGTGAGCATCGGAAACCAGCCCCAATTTCGGCTCCGGAATCCCGCCGTCGACGAGGCTCCGCCTGGCCCCCTGGTAGATGGGATCGTGAACCGACCCGAGCAGCGGATCGGCGATCTCCCGGGGATCCCAGCGCAGCGTAGCTCCGTCAACTTCAACGAAAGGGGCCTCCTGTGAAAAAACGGCGCCGGGAATCTTCTGAACAGTCTGCAAAGCCAGCCGCGCGGCGGTGGTCTTGCCAACACCGGGCGGTCCGTAGAGAATGATGTGCGGGGGATAGGGCGAAGCCAGCTTGGAAACAAGGGCGGTCACCGCCTCGCTCTGACCGATGATCTGCTCCAGCTCCGCCGGGCGGAGCATCTCCTGCACCGTGGAAGAAAGCTGCCGGGCAAACATTTTTTCGGTCCGGGCATATTTTTTAAGGGTTTGCGGGTTTTCCACCCCGCCCCATTCCTTGAGGATCTCCTTTTTTATCTCCTGAAGATACTTTTCATGCTGCTCTTCGAGCCTCTCCTTGATCTTGAACTCGAGCGACTCCTCCAGCGAGCGCCTGGCCATCAGCACCGCCAGCGCCTCCTCGAGTTCTTCACAAGCGCGCCCGTAATCACCTTCACGCGGAGCCTCGTCCAGAGTGGGGTTTTCAAAAATCAGACGCTGCAAGCCGAGCAGTTGCTCTGCCGGTTCGGCGGAGCGGATGAGCGAAAGCGCCTCCAGCTTGCCCGCCTTTAAGACCATCTTCTCTGTTCCGTAGATCCGGTTGATCAGATCGAGCAAGGCGCTGAGCCGCCTGTGAACCTCTGCTGTCTGCTGCTCCGGCCCCATGATCTGCCTCCTAACTTTCTGTCTCCACCTGCGCCACCACCACGGCCTTAACCCCGGCAGGCAGCTTCACGGTGATCTCGTAACGGCCGGCAGTCTTGATCGGTTCCTCAAGCAGCACTTTTTTTTTGTCCACCGCAAAGCCCAGTTTCTGCAGCTCTCCGGCAATATCGGCCGCCGTCACCGACCCAAACAGGCGGCCCCCCTCACCGGCGGCCATCCTGAAGAGAAGTTCCTGCCGCTCCAGATCCCCCGCCTGGGCCAGACTCTCCTCCTTGAGGCGCTCCCTCCTTCTGTCCAGCACCTGCGCCTGCTCCTGCAGTTCGCGCAACCGTCCCGGGGTGGCTTCAACCGCCAACCCTTTGGGGATAAGCAGATTACGGCCGTACCCGGGAGCGACCTCCTTCACTTCACCTTTTTCCCCCAGGCCGGGGACATCCTCCTTCAAGATAATCTTCATCGAATCACCCTTTCAGGGGCCTGACGGCGATCCGCCGCCGCAGGAGAGCCGGCTCTGCATGCCCCGGTCTAGTTAGTATTTCGCGCCCGCAGCAGCGGGCTCCTGCCGGTGCTGTAAAGCTAAAAAACGGCGCCGGCAGCAGAAGCCTCCAGCACCGTTTTAACGGCAGGCCTTGTAGAACGGACTATTCGGAGGTAAATGGCAGCAGGGCCATGATCCGCGCCCG
>JAAZIG010000064.1 GCA_012510325.1 Bacillota bacterium | reverse complement strand
GTGCAGCTGCTCGGAGTAGAGCACGTCAACCCCCTTTTTCTCCAGCGCCTCTTTAAAGGCGAGGCCGACACCGTGAATCCCGCCGGCCCCGTAGATGCTGTCGGTGCCGTCGCTGGGCACATACGACTCGGCATTGTGCGAGTGATAGATCGCGATCTTGTAGGCGGGCCTGATCTCTTGTTGCACCGGAGCGACCCCTTCCGCAGCTGCGGATCCGGGGGCTGTATCGAGGGTGACCTTTTCGACAAAACGGGCCCGGGCGAGATACCCGTCAACGCTGATCACCTCGTAGAGCTCATTATCGGCATTTAAAAAGCGGTCTTTGACTCCCAGACGGCGGCCGGTGATGAGCACGGTCCGCCCCTGTTCATCGACCATGGCAAAAAAGCGTCCGCTGCGCAGCTCGTCTGCAGTCAGTTCATCGAAAAGCTCTTCCCCGGCCAAAAGAGAGCCGGCGCCGGCGGGTCCGGTGAAAGAAACCGGCAGCACGGCGGCAGCCAGAAAAAACAGAAGGCCGATCATTGCTCGCCCTAAAACTCTCTTTTTAATCCCGCTCACCCTCATCCGGCCCCCCGCGGAGCCGTTCAGTTACCTCCCCGATGAGCTCAGCGAGAAGCGCCCCGATCACCCCGGCGATGAGGGCGGCGTCAAAGATGCCGCCGCCCCCCAAAATAACCGGGATATCCCTGAATCCCCGCACCACATTCTCCAGCCATGAGCTCAAATCCATCAACAGGATGGAGCCGACCCCGCCGATAAAGGCGGCGCGGCGGGAGCGCCCCAGAAGATAGGCGATCAGCCCCGCCGCCAGCGCCGGCAGGTACAGCGGATCAAATTCGTAGCCCAGCGAACCAGGATTGAGCGGCAAGAGCCGGTCCAGGCTCCAGACCAGAATTGCCGAGACCACCGCAGTCAGGGGACTGCGCCATCTCTCTTCGCTGCTCGGCGCCTTGATGATGAGGTACACACAGATCCCCAGGGGTATCCCCATGCCTCCGATATTTAAGGCCAGCCCTCCGCCCAGCGGCAGCGAGGGGATAAAGCTGCCGATATAGATGGCAGCGATGAGGATCAGCGCTGTTTTCTTGTCCATCCGCAGCCGGTCCAACACCCGGTGCAGCAGGATCAGATAGATCAGCGCAATGACAATAACTACGAGCATCGTTCCAGGGGCTCGGGCATACATAACCGGTCCCGCCTTTTTCTGGCTCTTGGAAAAGAGGACAGTTTATTCTTCCCCCCGCCCCTGATCGGATATGCATAAAAAAAGCCCCTTCGCCGTCATTCAGGCAAAAGGGCTCTTCATCGCTGGGCTGACTTTAGCAGGTGCTGCAGTTTTTTCCGCTGCACCCGCTGCATCCGCCGGAAAGGGAGACCCCTCCGTCGGAGCAGCGCCCCCCGGCGCAAAAAGAGGAGAGCACCCTTTTCGATTCTGCTGCACACTGCGGACAGGGCATGTTCTCTACAGAGGTGCGGCACAGCTCTTCAAACTCTTTCCCGCACTGCGGACAGTAAAATTCGTACAGGGGCACGGTAAAACCTCCTTCCGGCAAAATTTTATCTCCCCCGGCCTCAGTTCCCGACAAGCGGTGGTGCGGGGGAAAGTTCCCTTTCCTGAAGGTGAACGAAGCGAGCCATGATAATTCCTTCCAGCTGAGCCAGCTGCTCCAGCAGCGCGGGGGTAATCTGCTCATCGACCTGCAGCGCCATAATTGCCTCGCCTCCGGCGGAGCGGCGGCCCACCTGCATCCCGGCGATATTGATCTGGTGATGGCCCAGGAAAGTGCCGACGCGCCCGATAACCCCCGGCCGGTCGGTATAGGTGCACAGCAGCATATACGGCGAAGGGATCACTTCAATGCGGTAATCTCCGATCCTGACGATGCGAATATCGCTGCGGTTAAAGATGGTTCCGGCGATGGTATGCTTCTCGGAGCCCGCTTTTACCGTCAGCACGATCAGGTTGGTGAAGTTGTCCACATTCTGGCTGAGCGATTCGCGCACCCTGACCCCCCTGCTGCGGGCGATATGCCCGGCGTTGACAAAATTGACTTGCTCCCCGAGGATATGCGAAAAAATGCCGATGAGACAGGCAACCGTGAGAGGGGCCACCGTATGGCCGGCGATCTCACCGCCGTAGTAGAGCTCGATCTCTTCGATGCGGCCGCCGTAAAGATGGAAGTAAAGACCCCCCAGCAAGCGCATCAGCGGTAAAAAGGGCTTCACCTCAGCCATCACTTCCGGGGGCACCGAGGGCATATTCACCGCCGAGACAACGGGATCGCCGCGCAGGGCAAAGACAACCTGCTCGGCCACCTGCACCGCCACATTGACCTGGGCTTCTCTCGTCGAAGCGCCCAGATGCGGCGTGACGATAACCTGAGGCAGTTTCAGCAGGGGGCTCTCCAGCGGCGGTTCGTGCTCAAACACGTCGAGGGCGGCCCCGGCCACCCTTCCCTCAAGGATCGCCTCGCAGAGGGCCTCTTCGTCGATGAGCCCCCCCCGGGCGCAGTTGATCAAGCGCACTTCCGGTTTCATCAGGGCGAGCTCCGCTTTTCCGATGAGGTGATAGCTCTGCTCGTTGCAGGGCAGATGGAGGGTAATGAAATCGGCCCGCTTAAACAGCTCCTCCAGCGTTACCGGGTCGGCCCCAAATTTTTCAACCTGTTCCGCCGGGATGTACGGATCATACGCCGCGATGAGCATCCCCATCGCCCGGGCCCTCTTGGCCACCTCACTGCCGATGCGGCCCAGGCCGATCACGCCCAAAACCTTCTGATTAAGCTCCACCCCCATAAAGCCGCCCCTCTCCCAGCGGCCTTCCTTCAGGGCGCAGTCCGCCGCCGGAATATTCCGAGCCAGGGCGGTGAGCATGGCCAGGGCATGCTCCGCCGCCGAGATGGTGTTTCCCTCGGGGGCATTGAGAACAATAATTCCCCGCGCCGTCGCTTTCTCCAGGTCGATATTATCGACCCCCACTCCGGCGCGTCCGATAACCTGCAGCTTTTCCGCCGCCTCGATCACCGCCGCGGTCACCTTTGTTCCGCTGCGCACCACCAGAGCGTCGTACCGGCCGATGAGACCGGTCAGCTCCTTCTCGCTCAATCCGAAGCGCTGATCCACCTGATGATATTTTTCCAATAAAGCGATCCCCTCGGGATTAAGGGGGTCGCTGACAAGCACCTTCACTGCGGCACCTCCTGCAAAAAAAAGTAGAGCCGGTATGATCACAGAGCTTATTTAATTGATCGAATCATAGCATAACACCGCCGGGAGATAAAGGCCCGGCCCCGCCCCGGATCGCTTGAAACAGCAAGGAAAGCTATAAAAAAAACCGTAACCGGGGTTACGGAAAAAGAGACATGCTTGGTCAACAGGTTCACTTTTCCTGCTATCTGTGAGCGAGGAATGAGATATCTCTCCGAAATCAACTAAATCGGCAACCGCCGGCGACAGCCCTGGTTTTTCGGCCCTTAAGGCACAGCGCCTTTAGGTCCGGCCCTTTAGCCTCTTTCTCTTTTTGGCCCTGCGTCTTTTTTTTCGCTGTCTTTTTAGCTGTTTACTGGTCTTCACCTTCGCCAGATCCTTCTCCTCCCTTGCATGCACTGCCATTCGCAGCCGGTAATTGAGCTCAAACTGCAGTTTATTATATCATCACCGGGAAAACAAGAGAAGGGTTTTTTAAAACTGACTAAACCCTTCGCTGCTCCACCGCTTCTGCCTAAAAAACTTCTTCGCCCCGGCAGGCTGAAAACCCTTCCCTGCGGTGCAAAAATGGCGCAAAGGGAAGGCGCAGCAAAAGCTCCTCTGGAGCGACTGTAAAATGAGCAGTCCCAAGTGAGCCACTGTTTAAAAGATATTAAATTCCGCAATTATTTAATTATCCTTAAATGTGGCGCCAAATAACAAATTACCAACAGGAATCGCACTTCTTGTGTCGAACAATAAATTTTAGGTTTGAAATCCCGAATACGTTTTTTCAGTATGCTTCCAGGGGGGTGAGGCCTAAAGACCATCGTCGGCTCTTCTTTATCGCCATAAACTACAAAAGGGGGTTTTCTAATGAGAAAGAGCCTGCTTATCACCGCCCTAATCTTAGGGCTCGTTTTAGTTGCCGCCGGTTGCGGTCCCACAGCTGATAGTGAAGAAATGGTTGTCACCTACAATGTGGGCACGGAACCGGAGACGCTGGACCCGGCGCTGATGACCGGGATTCCGGAATTCCATATGACCCTGCAGCTGTACGAAGGGCTCACCAGGCTGGACGAAGATAATCATCCGCAGCCCGCCTGTGCCGAGAGCTGGGATATCAGCGATGATATGACCGAGTATACCTTCTACCTGCGCGACGACCTGAAATGGTCAAACGGCGATCCGCTGACGGCAGCCGATTTTGAATTTGCCTGGAAGAGAGCCGTCGATCCGGAAATGGGCGCGGACTACTGCTACATGTTTGACCTCATCGAAGGCGCCACCGCCTGCTACGAAGGCGAGGGCAGCCCCGATGACATCGGCATCACCGTGGTCGACGATCAGACCATCAAGGTGAAGCTGCAATCAGGAGCGCCGTACTTCCTGGACCTGACTTCGTTCCCGACGTACTATCCCCTGCACCAAGAAACGGTCAAGGCGGACAACGAGGGCTGGCATCTCAAGCCCGAGACCACCATCGTTAACGGCCCCTTCAAGCTGGAGATAAGAGAGCCGGGCCGGCTGGAGTATGTCCCCAATGAGAACTACTGGGATGCCGATGCCGTCAAGCTCGACCGCCTCATCTTCACCATGGTTGAAGATATCAGCACCGAGCTGACCATGTTTGAAAACGGCGAAGTGGATATGACCCATGAGGTTCCCGGTGCGGAGATTCCCCGGTTGAAAGAGGAGATGCCCGACGAGCTGAACATCTTCCCCTATCTGGGCACCTACTACTATATTTTCAACTGCCAGCGGAAGCCTTTCGACGATGTCAAGGTGCGCAAGGCGCTGACCCTGGCCATCGACCGCAAGGCCATCTGTGAAGAGGTCACCCAGGGCGGTGAGCTGCCTGCTTTTGCTTACCTGCCTCCGGGAATTACCGATGTCGCAGACGGTTCCGATTTCCGCGAAGTGGGCGGGAATTTCTACGAGGAAAACGTTGAAGAGGCCAAGAGCCTGCTGGCCGAAGCCGGTTACCCCGACGGGGAAGGCTTCCCCTCTTTTGAGATTCTCTACAACACCCATGATATGCACAAGATTATCGCCGAAGCGATCATGGAGATGTGGAAGACCAACCTGGGCATCACCGGGGTTACCCTGACGAACCAGGAGTGGGGCACCTATCTGGATACGCGCGACGAGGGCAACTTTGATGTAGCCCGGGCCGGCTGGATCGGGGACTATGTTGAGCCAAACAGCTTCCTCGATATGTGGAAGACCGGCGGCGGCAACAACAACAGCCAGTGGGGCGACGCCCGCTACGATGAGATCATCACCGAGCTGGTCACCCTCGCCGATCCGAAAGACCGGATGCCGCTGATGCACGAACAGGAAGAGATCCTGATGCGGGATATGCCGATCATGCCGGTGTACTATTACACCAGCCCGATGATGGTGAACAAAAAGCTGAAAGGCTATCTCTACCTGACTACCGGCGGGCTTGATTTCAAAACAGCCTACATGGACAAGTAGCAGGGGCTTCTTTGATTGACAGCGAGGAGTAAGAGGTATACCGGATAGCGAAACTTTAGCGGTTTACCTCTAATCAGGGGAACGGACCTGCGGTCCGGCGGCGCAACTACCACCGGAGGTGCGGTCCGTCCCCTGATTTTACTAAAGGGGGCCTTTAAGGATATGTTGAGATATTTAGTGCAGCGAGTGCTCTATGCTCTTCTGGCTTTACTCGTCGTGGTAACGGTGACCTTTCTCTTCATGCATGCCATCCCCGGCGGCCCCTTTCAGCGGGAGAAAGCTCTCCCGGAGGCGGTCAAGAAAAATATCGAGGCCAGGTACAAACTCGATCAACCGCTTCACCGGCAATATCTCGATTACCTTTCGCACCTGATCAGAGGCGATCTGGGGCCTTCATTCAAGTACCGCGGCCAAACCGTCAACGATATTATCAGGGAGCGGTTCCCCGTCTCCGTGGAGCTGGGTACCGCCGCCATCCTCATCGCCCTGCTTTTCGGGGTGCCCGCCGGCATTCTGGCGGCGCTGCATCAGAACAGGTTTCCCGACCATGTCGTCATGTTTTTCAGCACCATCGGCGTGGCCATGCCCAGCTTCGTTATCGGAACCCTGCTGATGTACTACCTCTCCTACCGCTGGGGGCTGCTGCCCTCATCGATGTGGGGCTCGCCGAAGCATGTGATCATGCCGGCCATCGCCCTGGCGGGGCTGCCGATGGCCTTTATCGCCCGCCTGACCCGCTCGAGCATGCTCGAGGTTTTGGGGCAGGACTATATGAAGACCGCCGTGGCCAAGGGGCTGCCCCGGCTGCGCATCCTCTGGGTGCACGGGATCAAAAATGCAATCATTCCGGTAATAACTTACCTGGGCCCGCTGGTGGCGGGTGTGTTGACAGGCAGCTTCATCGTCGAGAATATCTTTGCCGTCCCCGGCCTGGGCAAACATTTCGTCACCAGTATCTACAACCGCGATTACACCGTGATCCTCGGGGTAACGGTATTTTACTGTGTCTTGCTCATCGGCGCCAATCTGCTGGTGGACCTGATCTACCCGCTGCTCGATCCGCGCATTCAGCTGGGCGCCGGAAAGGAGCAGGTTTAAGATGGCTCTGCCAAGGGATCTGTTTAGACCGCTGAAGAAACAAGAGCTGCAAGTTGAGCTGGTCCGCCCGAGCACAACGTACTGGCAGGACGCCTGGCGCAGGTTGAAAACAAATCCTGTGGCCATGGGCAGCCTGGTGCTGATCATTTTGATTCTGCTCCTGGCGGTCTTCGGCCCGATGGT
>JAAZIG010000063.1 GCA_012510325.1 Bacillota bacterium | reverse complement strand
CGTCTTTTTTTCGATACAATTTGACTCACCTCAAGTGCAAGGTTTTGGAGGGGAAACTAGATATTACCATGCACTATTATATCATGAAATGGGCCAAAAAGCCCTACACTACAGGCTTTTTGAGTTATGCAGGAAGCCCTAAAATACTACCAGCAAAATCAGCGAGAAAAAGGTTTCATCTGCCATGGCAATAACCGACTTTTTATCACCTGGGACGGCAAGCCGATGCACCCGAACAGTGTATCAAAATGGTTTCCCGCTTTTCTGCGTCGGTATAAATTGCCACCGCTGAACTTCCACGGGTTACGGCATACAAGCGCCACATTCCTGATCAGTCAAGGGATGGATATTCAGACAGTTGCTGGCAGGCTGGGGCATAGTACTACAGCAACGACGCAGAACATATACAGTCATTTCCTGGAGAGTAAGGACCGGCAGGCGGCTGACTTGATGGAGGCTGTATTTGCGTCCAATTCAAAGGCTGGCCGTTCGGTGTAATATCTAAATCTGTCTAAAATCTGTCTAAATGAAGAAAGAGGGACTTGAGCAATTCGCTGAAGTCCCTTGTTTGTAGGGCTTTTTCAGGTTATAAATATGGCAGGGGAGACAGGACTCGAACCCGCAGCCCCTGGTTTTGGAGACCAGTGCTCTACCGATTGAGCTACTCCCCTGCTACGGTAATTTTAAGCTAGCCTCTTGCTTTTGTCAAACCGTTTCCCCCCGCCGCCTGAGAGGGCAAAAAGTGTCCGAGGCGCCCACCGGAGCGGCCTGTTCAGGAGGCTACTTTTCGCTATCGGTGGATTTAATTTTTGCCGTCACATTCCGCTTACGTCTCTTGGCAGCAATATTCACTAATCCTAAGAGATGTGTGGCTGCTTGCACCTTTTCTGGCTTTCCCGAGACATCCAGTTTAAAGGTGATGGTTTCTTTGTCGTAGTCGAAATCGATCTGTGGGCATTCCACCCTGGCCATGGTCTCTTTAAAACAGGTTAGAGTAAATACACTAAAGATAATGCAGTTCTTGCCTCAAAAGATGAAATCGTTGAAATATGGTACCACACCGACGACACCTTGATCCCATCCATCATTGAATTTCTTTTAAGGTCCGAGTACTTCCATTTGATAGACGAACCGGATATAGTCTATAACTCATCTATGGTAGTAACAATTGAAAACATCTAAAATTCATAATAACGATTTGTTAACAGCAAATCGTTATTATCTTTTCCCATACACCTTTTCACCCCGAACAATCTTATCTCAAATACTCATCACCGCTTACCACAACCTATCTGACTGCTCACAAATGAACACCACTTTCTTAATCCTTCAAAAACGCTGCATCCCGCACTGTTTCAAGATTTGATCCCCGTCAACCCCCTCCTTGAATTTCGCGAATTCTCGCGCGTTGCTCCGCCGCCGAACCCTGGGGTTTAAGGTTAGAGATTGATATCCCCCTACCCCACAATGCATACTATATTGTTTTTTCGTATATGCTATTTATGCAATGCTATTACAATGCAATTGCCATTCTATTAACTTTACAAAGGCAGGGTAGTCTGCTATAATATCATTGAATATGAAAGGAGATGATCTTATGAGCAAAAAGATATCCAGTGTAAGTTTTAGAATAGATGCCGAGATTAAAAACCAAGCCGATAAACTGTTTGCCGAGCTAGGGCTTAATATGACCACGGCCTTTAATATTTTCCTGCGTCAGTCCATCAGGGAGAACCGTATCCCTTTTGACATCACCCTGAACGCTCCCAATCCGGCAACTATTGCCGCCTTACTTGAAGCAGAAAAAATTGCAAGCGATCCAGGCGCTAAACGTTACTCCGATGTCGAGGAAGCATTACGAGACCTAAAGTCATGAACCGGCAAATTATATGGACGACACAATTCAAAAAAGATTATAAGCTGGCCATAAAACGTGGGCTTAATATCACCTTGCTAGATGATTGCATCCGCATGCTTGCAGCCGGCAAAAAACTGCCACCCAAATTCCGTGACCATAACCTTTCCAGGCGGGCGATGGGCAGGCTTTCGCGAATGTCATGTCGAACCTGATTGGCTTTTGATTTACCGCCTTGATGACACTTTTCTAATTCTTTGATAGCAATTGACCGTTCTACGTCCTCCTTGATTTCTTTCTCCAAGTCCACGTTTTTTAAGCTAGCCTCACGCTTTTGTCAAACTGTTTCCCCCCGCCGATCGGCAAGAGGTAAAGCGGTTGCTGCGCCTGTCGGAAGGGCTGGAGGGGGGGCTGTTTTCCCTTATTTGTTGCGCCTGAGGCGCGGTTATTATAAAATATAACGTAATCACTTTATCGTGAGCGGGGAGGCGTAGGAGCGTGGCGCAACAGGGAATCGGTATCATCGGCTGCGGGGCCATGGGTACGGCGCTGGCCCGGGGGATCGCTGCATCGGGCAGATGCACCCCGGCGGATATCCGGGTATATGATGTTAGGAAGCGCTTTGCCGAAGCTGCCGCCGGAAAGTTTGGGCTGCAGGCGGCTGCCGGACCGGAGGAGCTCTTTGAGCGGAGCCGCTATCTTTTCGTTGCGGTCAAGCCGCAGGATGTGGCCGCGGCGGTCGATTCGTGGAAAGGTCTTTTCCGCCCCGAGCGGCACCTGCTCATCTCGCTCGCCGCCGGGGTGACCGTAAAATTTTACGAAAAAAGGCTGCCCGCCGGAAGCAAGGTCATCCGGCTGATGCCGAACACGCCCTGCCTGATCGGCGAAGGCGCTGTCGCCATGAGTGCCGGAAGCAAGGTCGACTCCGCAGAGGCGGCCGCTGTTGAGCGGCTCCTGAGCGGTCTCGGGCTGACCCTGACGGTTCCCGAGGGGTTGATGGATGCGGTGACCGGTTTGAGCGGCAGCGGTCCCGCTTATCTCTATCTTTTCGCCGAAGCGCTCATCGATGCCGGGGTGAATGCCGGGCTGAACCGCGAGATTGCGGCGGCCCTGGCCATACAGACGCTCGTGGGTGCCTCCCGCATGCTCCGCGAGAGCGGACGCTCTCCGGCGGAGCTGCGCCATGAGGTGACCTCGCCGGCAGGGACGACGGCGGCGGCTCTGGAGGTGCTGGAGAAGGGCTCTTTTCGGGGCAACCTCATCGCTGCGGTGCAAGCGGCGGTGGGGCGGGCGGGAGAGCTGAGCCATGAGTGAAAGAACGAGGAATATCGCCGGGGCGAAAAGGATTGTCGTCAAGGTTGGCACCAGGCTGCTCACTCATGAGAACGGCCAGCTGAATTTAAACTTTATCGAGCGGTTGGTGCGCGAGCTGGCCGATCTGAAGAATCAGGGAAAGCAGATCGTGTTGGTTTCGTCGGGCGCCATCGGGGCGGGAATGGGGCGGTTGAGGCTGAAGCGCCGTCCCGAGGCCATCCCGGAGCTGCAGGCGGCGGCGGCGG
>JAAZIG010000403.1 GCA_012510325.1 Bacillota bacterium | reverse complement strand
GGCCCAGCCCCCCTGGAACAGGGCGATAACGACCAAAATCAGAGCCACCGCTGCCATACCAAGCAATGTTTTGTTCATCGAATAATTAGTTTGTCCCCCTGTTTTCGTTTTGTTGACGCCGTAAATTTCTTGCTGAAATAAAGATTGTCTTCAAAAGCGGATCGTAGCTTTCACTCTGAGCACACCGGTTTCCCTTTTAAATTTACCTTTACCCCGCCCGGTAAGCCAGCTTACCGTCTCTTCCTCTTCTAGTTCTAGGCTCCGATCGCTTTTTGTTCGTAGGCGGTGACCTCCTGTTCCGGGTAACGCAGGAAGACGAGCGCCCCGATGATAATAAAGAAAGCGGCTACCGGTCCGGTCAGCTGAATGCCGAGGGGCTGGGCGGCGCTTCCGCCGTACAGCTGGAGCAGTCCAGTAGTGATGATCGTGGAGAGCCCCAGGGCCAGCTTCAGGATGAACCCCTGGGCGCCGAAATACATGGCTTCGCGACGCTGCCCCGAGAGCCTTTCCTCCAGATCCGAGACCGCGGCGACGATGGCGTCGGGGACTACGAAGAGCACCGATACAGGTAGCCCCATCAGCGCCAGCAGGATATAGCCGTAGAGCTCCGGGGTCAACCCGAACAGGGGCTGCCCCAGAAAATAGAGCCCCGGCAAAAGAATCGCGAATAAGATGAGCGAGGAGAGCATCACTGCTTTTAAGCCGAACCGCTTGGCAAAAACATTCACCAGTGGGAAGCAGAGCAGGGCCACTCCCATGGCCAGACCGAAATAGATTGCCACCGCACCCTCGTCGGCCCCCAGCAGAACGGTGACGTACGGGGCGATATTCAAAGTGACGATATTGAAGCCGAGCCAGAAGGCGACGTTGCCCACGAGATAGATCAGAAAAGGGCGATTCTGAAAAGTGGTCTTCAGGGCGTCGAGCAGCCCCAGGGTGGCCGGCTCCGAGGCGGCATAATCTTTTTCGCGGATGAACATCGGAACATAGAGCGCGATGAGGCCGACGCCGCCCATCACCCAGAGCATCCCGTAGATCCCGACGGAGTCGATGAGGATTCCGCCGCCCACGAGTGCGACGGCCACCCCGACGATGCTGAAGACCGCCTTCCAGGTGGCCAGATCGACGCGATCCTTGTTTGAGCGGGCCAGCTCCGGCAGCAAAGCCAGATAAGGGCAAACGTAGGCGGTGAAGAGGGCAAAATAGAGCCCCAGCATGAGCGTCAGGTAGATGCTGTTGGTTGCAGATCCGCTGGCGGCGGGGGGATAGAAGAGGGCGATGAAGACGGCAACATAAAAGATGCCGCTGTAGAGCATGAACGGAATCCGTCTTCCCAGCCGCCCACCGTGGTTGTCGGACCAGCGGGCGATGAGGGGGTCGGCGACGGCGTCGACCACCCGGCCCAAAAACATGATCACCCCGAAAACCATCGGTGCAACCAGCGGCTCCTCCCCCCGGATCGGTTTAATCAGGTAGTAATGCATCAAAAAGCTGATCATGACCCGATCGATGAGGCTGAAGCCCCCTGCGCCGATACCGTAGGCCAGCTTGCCCCAGGGAGACAATTTTTTGACCATTCCGCAGCTCTCCTTTATTTGAAATAGTTGAACTTTTCCGCTGCTGTTTCTCTTTTCGGCATCGCTTTCGCTTTTCCTTTTTAAGCAGAGCTATTGCTCTTCCGCCCGGGGACTTTTTGGGGGGGTCCCGCTTCCCCTGTTGTGATAGTGCCACCAGAGGGCGTGCGCCAGAAAGCCGGCGGCGGAGGCGAAGGCCGCGCCGGTGGAGGCCCGCCCGCTTTGCGGATCGACGGTTTCACAGCAGAAGCCGTTGTCCAGCGGTGCCCGGAGCAAAAAGTCAACGCCCCCTTCGTTCAGCGCCAGGATATCGTTGCAGGCGGCCAGGGGCCAGGGGTTGGGGGCATGCAGCGAACCGCACTCGGCAAAGGGGCTGTCGCCGTGAAAGTGGGGGTTGTCCGGCGAGCGGATCCAGGCGGCGGTATTGCGGAACAGGCTGTCTGCCGGTGAGCAAAATCCGTAGAAGGAGAGCAGCTGCAGGCTGCCCGGGGGATTATCGTAGAGCTGGAACCGGCCCTTCCCGTTCACCGCCCAGGCAAACATGATCCCGCGGGGCCCCTTGACGGTGCCGCGGCGGTAGATCGTCTGCTGCAGGGCGGCAGCGGCTTCGCCAAAATCGACGGGATGTTCCCAGCGATCCGCAGCCTGCAGCGCGGCCAGATAGGTGAAGGCGCACTGCAAAAGGGCGTTGTCGTAGATCAGAAAGGGGTAGAGCACCGGATCGTCCGAGGGATCGAGAAAGGTGCGGTAAAAGCCGCTTTCCGGATCAAACTGGGCCAGCGCCTTATCGGCCAGCCGCTGCAGCCCCCGGTAGATGACCTCTTCCCGGAGCAAGGTGAGGTCGCCGGTGGCGCTTTCGTAGCGCGCCAGCGCCAGGAAATAGGCGGACAGCTGGTCCAGCTCGAAGCCGGGGTAGAGCAGGGTGCCGTTGATGTAGTGGGCATGTTCTCCGGCGCGTTCGAGGTGGCGTTGAAAAACGGTCAGCAGCAGCTCCCGGGAGAGCGCTTCATCGATGAGCAATAGTCCGGGAAAGCTCCACAAAAGCGTATCCCGGCTCCAGAAGGCGGCGCTGACATAGTAGCGGGGGCTGCGCGAAGTGACGGGCACAAGGGAGTCATCGTCAAGGGCCCGGCCCAGGGCGTAAAAATAGTTGAAGAAAAGGTTGCGGTTGAGGAGCGCGGCGGCGTTGCTCTCGTCGAGTTCGATCCGCCGCCCCTGCAGCCAGCGGGCGGTCTCTGCGGCGAGGGCCTCGCCACCGCGCCGCTTGAGGTCGACGGCGGTGGTTCCGGCGCCGTCGGCTTCCAAGTTGACCGCAAGGTAAAGGGTCACCGCCGCGGCGGCGCCGGGAGCAAGGGAGAGCCGAACGGCGCTGCGGTACGCGGTCCCCGTCGCCGCCGGGGGGTGTTGCTCACCTTCGGTCGGGCGGGGGTAATCGGTGAGCTCCCAGGGAGAGCGCCGGTCCTCCTTGCGCTCTGCTTCCAGGGCCAGCGCCAGAGCGGCCAGGGGAAGGCCGCTGCGGGCCTCCAGCAGAAGGCTGTCGGTCCAGCGGTCGTAATGCACCGCCCTCTCTCCCTCGACCGGGCGGCGGCTGAAGATCAGGTAATTGAACTCGCTCCAGCAGCCCTGCCAGCCCATTTCAGCTTTGAACAGCTCCGCCGACAGATTGGTCAGGCGCAGCCGGTAACAGCAGCCGCGGTGCCCCGGCGGGGCAAAGAGATCTCCTTCCAGGAGATAGCGGCCGCCGGAGCGAAACTCGAAGTGCACCATCCAGTCGTGATGATAGCTCCAGGAAGCGCTTTCCCCCTGCAGCGCCTCTGCGCCATCAACTGTAAGTGTGGGGGCGAGCAGCGGGCTGTCCTTGGAACCCCTGAATTCGAGCAGGCCGCGGGAGCCCCGGTGGAGCACATTGAGCGAGGCGATCTCCCCGTCAGGGCCGATCTCGGGGAGGGAAAGGTATTCATTGCCGGTCAGGCAGAGGCTCTCCTCTTTCGGAAGCCCGGGGGAGGCGGTCATCAGTTCTCTGATCCGTTCTTCAGCGGTGCTCTGTTTTGTCATCTCTTGCTTCCTCCAGCAAGCGGCAGCTGCTGCCGCTAAATTAAGTTCACTAGACGCCTCTAATAAATTACCGGTTCGGGGGGGAAATCCCTTTTTTCAAATCACAGAAAGGGGGTCTCTTTTCTTGAAAGGGGCTGGAGGGATGAAAGGTGAGCGGGGCGGTAGCGGTTGAAACAGAAAACCGGGCTTGCGATCCGCCGCAAGCCCGGTTGTTTTCGTAAAAGCGGGAACCGGTTTTAGCTGTATGCGGCAAATCCTTTGCCCAGAATGGTGTAACCGGTGATCAACTTCATGATCTCGCTGGTGCCGTCGGGGATAGTCATCAGCCGGGCATCTCTGAAATACCTCTCCAGAGGCATCTCTTGCGAGATCCCCATGCCGCCGTGAATCTGGATCGCCATATCGGTCACCTTGAACGCAGCCTGTCCGCCATAGGC
>JAAZIG010000402.1 GCA_012510325.1 Bacillota bacterium | reverse complement strand
TTGCAGGGATTTACCTGCTTCTTCTGCCTCTTCAACCCCTTGACGATAGCTTTCGCCACAGTTTCCGGTTTTTGGACCGGGAACGGCTTTTTAAATTTGGGGTCTGCATTTTCCCTAAAAAAGGCGGTGGCCGTAGCCACCGGATAGATGCAGGTCACCTTGATATTTTTATGGTGCTCCAACCGGATCGCCTCCTGAAAACCGTGCAGCGCAAACTTGGACGCCGTATAGACAGCGTAGCCGGGCAGAGCCATCTTCCCCATGGCGGATATGGTGACGGCAAAATGGCCCTCGGCGCCGTCCAAGTAATTATAATATTTTTGATATGAATATAAAGGGCTGATTACATTGGTCGCCATCAACTGTTCAATCTTGTCCCAATCTTCATAGGTAAATGATTCATAATAAGAAAAACCGGCATTGCAAAAAAGAAGATCTATTCCCCCCAACCTTTTATCCGCCTCTTCAAACAGGGTGTCGACGCCTTCCTTGCTCGAAATATCGACCCTGAAAGGAATGACCTTCTTCCGATCAAACTGTTCAATTTTGTCCGATCTTCTGCTCACTGCTAAAATCTTGTTGTCCCCTTGCGCCAAAAGCCTGAGTGTCTCCAGTCCGATACCGCTGTTGGCTCCTGTTAAAACAATTCGCTTATTTGTTAACACAGCTCCCCCCCCCTTTTATACATTAATTATTTTATTTATTTATTCCAGCACATCATCCCAAGACTTCAGAATTGATCATAATCTCGCACTATTTAAAGGATAGCAAGGCAGCTGCATAGTGTCAACAGCCAGTCGCAGTCCTCCTAAGAGCTGACAAAATCTGACTAAATGGTGAGGAAGGAAGTGCCAACTACGTTCTGGCTTTGGCAGGAAAAGATTGAATTATGTAGAAAGTCATAACCACACACCGGCAATCACAGCACACCATCAAACCGCCGCAGCCTTAACTCCAGGTATAAGCAGAACCGCCGGAACTTAGAAACAGACTGCAGTTTACAGAACTGCAGTCATCTTCCGGGAAACTCATCTGTCAAAAATGGAAGCAGCGGCTGAACTTTTTTTTAACTTAAGCCGGAATTCACTCCCCCCCGCAGAGTGCCCGCAAGCAAACCGGAGGAGGTGCTGTCTTGAGTCGGAGAAGGCGCAAACGGAAAGGCCCGCTGGACGAGCTGATCGATCTGGCCCCGAGTATTCTTCTGCTTATTTTTATCTATCTATGGTTTAAAATTGGCAACCCGACGGTCCCAGCAATAATTATTGGCCTGATCCTGGCAACAAGCATCGGACTGGCGCTCTACTTCTATCGCAAGCGCAAAAGAAAGCTAATGGAAAGCGGCATGGATTTGATTGATGAAATGAGCGGTTTCCTCTTTGAAGAGCTCTTGATGGAGCATTTTAAAAAACTCGGGTATAAGGCGAAGTTAACCCCAAAAACCGCCGATTACGGAGCCGATCTAATCCTGGAAAAGGCAGATAAAAAAACAGTCGTCCAAGCGAAGCGATGGAACCAGAACGTTGGAATTAAAGCGATCCAAGAAGTGGTCGGCTCGCTAAACTTTTACCAGGCCGATCAGGGCATGGTCATTTCGAATAGTTACTTTACTTCAAATGCCGAAAAACTGGCCCGGGCAAACAACATTGAGCTTTGGGACAGAGACAAACTGACTGAATTCCTGAGCAAGGCCCGCGGCAAACAGCTCTCAGAAGAAGTCATTGAAAGATCCAGGGCGGAAGAACAGCTATGTGAACGCTGCGGCGGCAGACTGGTCCTGAGAGACGGTAAACGGGGCAGATTCTGGGGGTGTGAACGCTTTCCGAAATGCCGCTTCACCAAATCTTATAGCGAGCAAAAAACAGACGAAGAACTATAAAACCGCTGCAGATCGCTTTACCCTTTCCTGAGCGTCTCACTTTTTTCGGCAAATAAAGGCGGCGGGAGAAGCGTGACTTTAAAACGACCTCTCCTTCGCCGCCTTTCGCTAAGTCAATCTGCCCCTCAATTGCCGCGGTAAAAAGCATCATCGGGAAACTCCGTGGGCACCTTGAGCATAACATTGACCAGAGCCAGAGCCGGTCTCGTTTGCTTGAGCAGCTGCATCATCTTTCCCTTAACCTTGATTCTGCCGGCCATGATTCCCTTCATCACATCCTGACGCCCCTGGCAGACCGCTTTCCAAACATCGTAACCGGCGGTCAGGACATAAT
>JAAZIG010000401.1 GCA_012510325.1 Bacillota bacterium | reverse complement strand
CCTGCTGTATCCTTTTCGGGCTCTTTCCCGGGCTGCTCAAGCCCGTTCTGCCGCTGCAAAGCGATCTCCATGTCTACACGGTGAGCGGCGTGCTGATGGCCTCTGCTCTCGTCATCGGCGGCATTATCCTGTTTGCCCTTCTCTCCAAGCAGCTGGAGAAGGAGAACCTGCTTCAGGAAAAACTGGGGGAACTGGCCCGGCGCTTCGGCCTGGCCGTGGCCAGACCGGCTGTCTTGCTCTGGCAGCTGCTCTCCACAGCATGGCTGGCAGTGGCAGATTTTACCGGAAGGGTGCTGACAGCGCTTTACCGGGGCTCGTTCAGGTTGCTGCAAAGGCTCGATTACCGGCCCGGCAAATCGGGCCCCTTCCTGACGATCAATTTTAGCAATATCGATTTTGATATTGTTTTGGTCATGCTCATATTCGGGATCATTCTGGTAGCCCTCTTCTCCATTCAGTTCGGTTTGCAGGCCTTCACCGGATAAAAAGCACCGTAGGGACGATCCCCCGGCCCATTTTCACCCGCACCAATCGACATAAAGCCCTCCCCACCCCGGGAGGGCTTCTCTAGTGAGCCAAAGTTCCGAGACAAAAGGGACGACGGGACAAAGGGGACGTACCTGTTTGTCCCACAAGGTAATTATTGTTATCCTAAGCGCAGCGAAGGATCTCCAGTGGAGGTGCCTGCTTGTGTTTGAGTCGGAGGGATCGCTGTAAACCCGGGCGAAGCCCGAAAGATCTGATCAGCGAATTCTGTTGCACCGCGGGGAGGTTTCCGGCGCATTGTCAACTGGCCATAGCGGATGTAGTTAATTTATCCTTGACAAAATATTCTGACAACGATATCTTTAAGTTAGCCCGATTTTATCTGTAAAGCGTTTAACCCAAGGAAGCGGACTGTCTGGCGCCGGTGCATTGTCCACGTAAGTCTGATGTTTTCGGGCGGTTTCGCTGGATCTCGGTGAAAGAGTTGTCACTATATTAAGGGGGGTGAAAAGATGAAAGTAGTAGTGTTGGGTGGCGCTGGTGATATGGGCTCGGAGGCGATTCGGGATCTGGTGCATAATCCGGAGATCAAGCAGCTCACCGTCGGCGATCTTGACACAGAAAAAGCAGAAAAACTGGTTTCATCGCTTGACGATCGCCGTCTTAGAGCTGCAAGGGTGGACGCAGCGTCGCATCAGGATCTGGTCAGGGTGATGAAAGGTCACGATGTGGCGGCGGGTGCACTTGGTCCTTTTTATCTTTTTGAAAAGCCCATCGTCAGGGCCGCCATCGATGCCGGAGTCGATTATGTGAGCATCTGCGATGATCATGATGCCGCCGAAGCGGCGCTGGAATTCGATGAGGAGGCTTCGAAGAAGGGCCGCCGGATATTGACCGGGTTGGGCTGGACACCGGGAATCACCAATATGTTTGCCCGCAAAGGTTACGACGAACTTGAAGATGTGGAAGCGATCAATGTTTACTGGGCCGGTAGTTCGGGCGACTCCGAAGGGCTTGCCGTTATTTTGCATACCATTCATATCTTTACCGGAGCAGTGATCTCGTACCAGAATTACGAATTTGTTGAGGTAAAGGCCGGGTCGGGCAAGGAGGTCGTCGAATTTCCGGCTCCTTTGGGGCAGGTAGCCACCTTCCATCTGGGACATCCGGAGCCGGTAACCTTACCGCGTTATCTGAAAGGGGTTAGGGAGGTGACTTTAAAAGGCGGTTTGGCGGAGAATTACCTGAACAGCGTGGCCAAAATACTGGTTGGCCTGGGGCTCTCCTCCACTGAAGCCCGCAAACAACGTCTTGGTAAACTGATGAAAACGCTGCTGCCTATTTTTCCCACTGATAAAAAGCGCACTCTTTCAGGGGCGCGTGTCGATGTCACCGGCATGAAAGAAGGGCAAAAGGTCAAAGTTACCTATGCCACAGCAGAGAGGATGAAGAGGCTTACCGGGATTCCCCTGAGCATCGGTGTTGCGATGATGGGCCGGGGACAGATCGAGCGCCGCGGGGTTTTCGGACCGGAAGCGGAGGGGGCGGTAAATCCCGATCAATTTTTGAAAGAGCTGGCCCTTCGCCGGATTAAAGTGGAGCGCGATGAAAGCATTCTTTAACGGCCGGGAGAGCAGCATCTGCTAAAGAGCCAAAGGTATTATCATCTATTTCTTTGTCCAAATAATTCGCGCTGCCCCGGATGAATTATCCCTTTTGTTTGGCTTATAATTTTTCTTTAGGCCCCGCCGTCAAACACGATTGCGGGGTCTGTTTTGTGATCAGGGGACTCGTTTCGTCATATTCCGGGCCACCGGGCCTGTTCCCCTCATTTGAGGACGCAGCCCTTGAGTCAAAGGGACTGAGTCGGAGGGACGGTGCCTTTAACTCATCCCTGGAAAATGAGTCCCAGCCCTCGCTGTCCTCCTGAGGGCGAAGCCCGAAGGATCTGATCTATGAACCCCGTTGCTATTCCTGGGGGTCTGAAGAATCAGCGCTGTGCAGTTTTTTGCACCGGCGCTTTTTCTTGAGTGCTTGAGGAGTTTGGAAAATGCATCGGGAGATACGTCCCTGAGCACTCGACACTTTGACTCACTCAGGTGCCGTAGTTCTGCGGGATGAATCGGTATGAGACCCCGAAGCAACAAAAGTGGGACAAGAAGGTACGTCCCCTTTGTCCCGTGAACCGGTATGAGATTCCGAAGCAACAAAAGTGGGACAAGAAGGTACGTCCCGAAAGCGCCGGTTAAAGCCGGCAGTAGGTAGGCGGTGAAAGTCCGCCACATGGTAAAGAGTAGCGACCAGCCGTGACCCCGAGTCATGCGTCGGCTACCCGCGAGGG
>JAAZIG010000062.1 GCA_012510325.1 Bacillota bacterium | reverse complement strand
GGGCCTGCCCAGAACCAGAGACCAGTTCTGGCAAAAACTGCAGCGCAGGTTGCAGCCGTAAGTGCCCACGGAGAGAATCTGCCTGCCGGGATAGAAGTGGTACAGCGGCTTTTTTTCAATGGGATCCCAGTGCAGCGCCGCACAGAACCCATAGTTTTCCGTATAGAGCTCGCCTTTTTCCACCCGGCGCACTCCGCAAAAACCGGTTTGCCCTTCGCCGATCAAACAGCGGCGCGGGCAGAGCAGGCAGCGTATTTTATCATTTTCCCCGGTATAAAACCGGGCCGGCTGCAACATTGGGCTCACCTGAAGCTCCTCTCTACCCGGCAGCGTAAATTCCCGCCGGCTTATTCATAGCGGCGGACCTCAAAACGGTACAGCTCCACGGGCTCCCGCGGACCGATCCCGGCCTTGCGGCGGGCGATGGCGATCTGCTCATCCGCCGTCTTGATTCCTTCAAGAGCGGGGAGCAGAAGACCGCTGCGGTAACCGCTGCGCACGATAACCCCGTATTTTTCCGGGTTCAGCTCTGCCGGGTCCGCAATTCGCTCCGGGGGCAGGAGCACATCCACGGAGACGGTGAGTTCAGCGATCTCCTCGAGCCGGACGGGACTGAACCGGGGATCCTTGACCCCGGCGCTGACGGCATTCGCAATGATCTCTTCGGCCAGGCTCCGGCGAACCGGCTCGACCGTGCCGATACAGCCGCGCAGCTCTCCCCCCTTTTTCAGCGAAACAAAGGCACCGGCGGGCGGAGCAAGCTCCTCCGGAAGCGGCTCGGGTGCCGCCGGCGGGCGGCCATGCTCCAGATAATGGCGCAGCGCCCGCCGGGCGAGCGCCGCCTGGACGCTGGGACCGGCGGCGCTTCCTTCCGCCGCCGTTTCCTCCTCGGCCGGCGATGAACTCTGCCCGCCGCTCCCTTCCAGCGGACGAAGCTCCGCCACCATGTAGCCCACCCCAAAAGGACCTTCGTAGGAGAGTATTTCACTTCGGAAGCGCTCTCCGGAGAGAGCGCCGAGGGCGATAACAAATGAACGGAGGGCGCATTCGCCGGCCTCTTCAACAAAATCCTCGTCCAGGTTGAGGATCTCCTCAACCTTTCCTGCGCGCAGCAGCTCCACGAGCAGGCGATCGTACTCCGCACCCCGCGGATTGTACCCCGCCGGCGCCCCGGGGGTGAGCCGGTGGGACAGATCGCCGCTGGCCACAATGGCCGTTGGCAAGGCCCGCGCCTCCACCGCCCGGCGCAGAATCTCGCCGAAGCGGTACAGCTCGCGTAAGGGAGCAAAAGTATAGGTCAGGTGAAGCCCGCGCAGGGGCACGCCGGCCTGCTGCAGATAGTACAGGGGAACCGCGGCGCCGTGATCCATGGAGAACCCCCGGGGAAGACGGCGGCCGCCTGCCCCGAGTGCGATGAGGCGCGGCCCCTCCCCCTCGCTCTCACGCTGAAGGTGCTCCAGCAGAAGAGCATCCGTCTTCAGGGAAACTTTCACCCCCGCTGCGCCGAAGGAGCCGAAGTCGCCTTCCAGAAAGGGCTGCGCGATCGCGGCGATCCCTTCACGCAGCAGGGGACCATGCGGCGTGATCACGATGAGGAGCTCCGGGGCGCTCCGGCGGATCCGCCGGCTCAGCTGTTTCATCCCCGTGACAGTCTGCTCGACTTTGGCCAGTTCACCGCGGCCGACTTCCGGAATAATCAGCGGCGGATGCGGGGTGAGCCCGATTGTTTTCAACATGGCGATCCCCCCTGCAATTTTTTTTCGGCCGGTAACCTGTCGGTCCGGCCTGACGACAATATCTGGCTACAGTATACCAAGTTCAGGCAGAGCAAACAAATAGAATACCCCGCTTGATTGTTTTGGTGATCCGGGCTTATAATTTTTATTAGGATAAATAACGATTTTTGCAGGGATCAGCCCTTTTAATCCGTCTTATATCACGGGAGCATGAGGAGGGGAGCCTTTGGATTCTGGATGGATCAGAAAAGCCGCCGGCGGCGATGAGGATGCTTTTGGAAAGCTCGTGGATCATTACAAAGGCTACCTCATGGCCGTGATCCTGCCCGTAGTCCGGGATCCCTCGGCAGCCCAGGATGTCCTGCAGGAGACATTCTGGCAGATCTACCGCTCACTATCGGGTTACCGCGGCGGCAACTTCAAATTCTGGCTGGCCCGCATCGCCACCCGCAAGGCCATTGACTGGTGCCGGGAGCGGGAGCGCCACAGCAAGGAGACTCTGCACAACTCCCCGGGCGATCTGCTCCCGGGCTGCGCTCTCTCGGCGGAAGAAGAATACCTCAGCCGGATGGCCGGGGTCAGCCTGGCTTCGCTCCTGCAGACACTGCCCCCGCCCTACCGCACCACCATGGCCGGCTACCTTTTGGAGGGAAAAAGCTACCGCCAGCTGGCCGATGAAACAGGGGTCAGTGTTAGGACAGTGGAGTCGCGCCTTTACCGCGCCAGGAGGATCTTACGGAACGAGTATGAGGAGGGGCTGTAAAATGGATCACTATGATACCGGAGCATGGATCCTATACCGAAAAAATCAAATCGATGCTGATCAGCGCCGCCTGATGGAAGATCACCTCGCCACATGCGACACCTGCCTGCAAAGCTACCTCGCCGCTGCAGAGGAGCACGAAACCCGCCTGGCGGAGATGCTGCTGCCGCCGGATTTCAGCGCCGCCATTAAGGATGGAATCAAGGCCAAAAAGCGGCAGGCGGACAAAAAACGGCGCTCCCGCTCCCTGGTGAATTATACCGTCGCCGCAGCGATCACTCTGGCCCTCATGAGCAGCGGTCTGTTCGATTTTTTTGCCAGAGAAATTCCGGGCCTACTGGCAGAAACAGGGCAAGTCTCCAGGACACTGGAGAAAGGTGCCCGGTGGGACCCGGGTCGTTTTCTGGATTCTGCCCGGAACCAGCTGGAAAAACTACGTGAAGTCAGAGGTGAATAAGCATGCCTGAAAAAAGTAAACTGGTCACCGTGATCCTGTCAGCACTCCCCGGTGTGGGACATATGTATCTGGGCTGGCTGCAAAGAGGCCTCGTATTTATGGCGGCCTTTCTCATGGCGATCTTTTTGCTCGATTGGACCGGCCTGTCGCTGTTCGGATTTCTCATGCCGGTGATCTGGTTTTACAACCTTTTTGATGCCCTGCAGTGTTATGACGGGCTGGCCTCTAACGCCTCCGCGGCTAACCCGCCCGCGGTGCCGGCTCCCCAGGGATACCGGTTTGAGGATTGGCACTGGCTGTTTAAAAACCAGAGATGGGCAGGCCTCAGCCTCATTGTCATCGGGGCTCTGATCCTGTTTAATAAGCTGGCCCTCCCTGTGCTCGTTCAATATCTGAGATATGATGTGATCCGGACAGCAGGCGTCACCCTCGTAGCCCTGCTGTTCATTGCCGGCGGAATCCGCCTGGCCTGGGGCAAAACACTGTCCCCACCCGAAACGCCGGAGACTACTGTGCCTGAAACAGAGCAATCGCCGCCCGTTGCACAGACGCCGGCGCCGGTTAAACAGGTGACGGCTGAGCCGCAGGACACATTAACAGGTGAACTGCCGCAGGAGGAGGAATAAGCGATGAGACAATGGCGCGTTGGCTCATTTTCCATGGGTTTAATTCTGGTATTTTTGGGCGCCGGCCTGATCGTTGATCATTTTAGCCTCGCCCACAAAGCGCTGGATCTGGTAATCATCTGGTGGCCGCTGGCGCTCATCCTGTTCGGAGCAGAGATCCTGGCATCGGGATTTCTATCCCGGAATGAACAGTTCAAGATTAAATATGACGGCTGGTCCATTTTCCTGATGATCATCCTCTTTTTCTTCTGCCTGGGCAGCTATACCCTCTCTTACAGCGGTGTGCTGCCCCAGATCCGCGAGGCGCTCGCTTTCTCCGATTACCCCTGTTCCATCCCGGACCAGGAGATCAGCCTGGTCGGAATTAACAAGGTGATCATCTCCTCCCGGGGCGGGGAGCTGGAGCTGCATAACACCACGGACGACAAGATAACCATCCTGGGTCAGGCGACCATCCCTGCCGCCTCCGGCGAAGCGGCCGGAGAACTGGCGGAGCAGGGCCAGGCGGAGATTAAAAAAGTCGGTGATTCCCTTTTTGTTCAGATCAACCATGTTCCCGGGCAGAACAATATCTTTAGACGTCGCCTGAGCGAGTCAGGCAGGGCCATCTTTATACCCGCCGATATCACCCTGGAGGTAACCGGCTCCGGTTACAACAACAGCATCACCTTAAGCCTTGACTCCCTCAACGCCGGCTGGACTATCGATAACAGCGGGCCCGTCCGGGTGAACCTCTCTCCGGATCTGGATGTACTTCTCTCCGGCTCGGTGTCCCGGTCCAGGTCAAACCTGACGGGCAATATAGACTGGGAATACACCACTGAGGAAGAGGATCCCGACAGCAACCCTTATCAGAGGGCCTCCGGAAAGTTCAGGCTGGGGCGGGGCAGCTGGCCTCTGGTAATTTCCAGCAGCCAAACCATCGAGGCAAATATCCGCAAGGTGCAATGATCCTTATAATGCCGCCCGGCCATTGGCAAACCAGCCAACTTGGGGCAAGGGTTTTGGGGCGCCGCCGGATCTACCGGCGGCGTCTTGACTTCATCCCGATAATACCCTAACCTAGTAAAAAACCTGATTAAAAGGCGCGGCGATGAAAAAGAGAGGCGTGTGGTCCGGGTCAACCTGACCTCCTACGACCGGCAGCTCGCCGGTCTGGTTTTCGAAAGGCGCTCCAAAGCGCTCTTTCCGCTTCAACAACCTGGCTGTGCGCCTTACCGAAGAAGAGCGGGAAAATCTACTTGTCTCTCTGCAGGCGGTGATGCGTGTATGCGACCGGCTGGAGGAGACAGAGCAGAACCGCATCAAAAGATGATCCCTGGGCTTTCGGGGAAGCGCAAAGCATAAATGGCCTTCCTGGACAGCAAATTGAGCTGCACAGCCGCAACAGAAATGAGGTTTCCCCTTGGAGCAGGAACTGCAGGCAGCCGAGCCGAAAGCGGTTTCTTTACTGACGATATTTCTAGTTTTTTTAAAAGTGGGCGCCTTCACCTTCGGCGGCGGCTACGCCATGCTGCCGATCATTCAGCGCGAGGTGGTGGACCGCCGGGAATGGGTTGACGAAAACCTGTTCATCGATATCATTGTCCTCGCCCAGAGCCTTCCCGGAGCGATCGCTCTGAACAGCGCCATTCAGATCGGAATGCGCCTGCGCGGAATCTTGGGCGGTCTGCTGGCGGCACTGGGGATAATCGTCCCCTCAGTTGCGGTCATCTTAACGCTGGTCGCCTTTTTCCTTCCTGTTCTCCAGGATAACGTCTACCTGAAAGCGATATTCTACGGCCTCCGTCCAGCCGTAGTCGCCCTCATCGCTGCGGCGGTGGTCGGCCTGGGACGCAATATCTTCGACAACTGGATCAGCTTCTCGCTGGCGGCGGCGCTGCTGGCGGCGGCACTGCTCCTGAAGCTTCATCCCATCATCATCTTGCTGGCCGGAGGGCTGGCGGGGCTGCTCTTCTCCCGGGAAAAGAGGGGTTCAGTTGATTGAACTGCTCTCTTTATACGGGATCTTCCTCAAAATAGGCCTTTTCACCCTCGGCGGCGGATATGCCATGATCCCGCTCATGGAGAGGGAAATTATCACCGCTCACAGCTGGCTGACAGCTGCGGAATTTATCGATATCATCGCCGTGGCCGAGGTCACCCCGGGGCCGCTGGCGATCAATGCGGCCACCTTTATCGGCTACCGCCTAGCCGGAGCGGGCGGCGCCCTTCTGGCCACCTTGGGGGTGGTCACCCCCTCCCTGGCCATCCTGCTCCTCTGCGGGCGTTTCCTGGGACGGGCGATTCTGGACCCCCGGGCGGAGCGTTTTCTCAACGGGCTGCGCCCGGCCTTGATCGCCCTGATCTCGCTGGCGGTGATTACCCTCGCCCGGGCGGCGCTCACCGACACCGTCACCGCTCTCATCGGCGCTGCGGT
>JAAZIG010000400.1 GCA_012510325.1 Bacillota bacterium | reverse complement strand
CGGATATTTCTTCTGCAGGCAGCCCCGGATGCTTAAAATAGAACAGCACCAGGACAAAGAGAGCGTAACCGGCGGTGAGGATAACGGGCAGGCGCCAGTTTGCCGCCGCTGCGATGCGGCCGAAGATATTTAGCGCCAGAATTGTCCCGATGGGCATTGCGGTATTGTAGATTCCCATGGCGCTGCCCAGCTCTTTTTTGGCAAACCAGCGGGAGATCGTCTGCGAGGTGACCACGGCGATTACGCCGGCGCCGATACCGGTGATCATTCTGCCGGCGACAAGCAGGGGGTAGCTGCCGCCCAAACCGACCAGCAGCGCGCCCGCAGCGGCGATGGCCAGAGCGACCAGCGAGACCTTTTTGGGGCCGTAAGCGTCGGTGAGCAGTCCCCCGGGGATGGAGATGAGCAGGCCGGGGAGGGCGAAAAAACTCATCAGGGCGCCGGCCTGGGCGTGGGAGATCTCCAGCGTAGAGACGATCAGGCCGAGGACGGGGGGGATAACCTGAAAAAGAAAGCTGTACGCCAGCATTGACAGATAAACATAGAAGAGCGCTTTCCAGCGGGTTTCTAATTTCCTCGGTTTATTCATCTTCTGTGATTGCTCGCACCTTTCTACAGCGGATCCCTTGATCAGATGATTCGCTAAACCGGCAAAAATACCTGCTGCCTCAGGCTGCTGGAAGCGCATCAACAGCCCTGTCCCGTTAATCTGCTGCTGCCTTAATCGATGGGATGTGATAACCTATAATTTAAAGTAACAGACCATATTCAGGCAAAGGGAGGCCCTGATTGGCAATGAGTATAAAAACGCTGTTTGCCCGCTATCCTGTCCTCGAAAAAACGGTACCCCATGTTGAGCTGGGAAACTGGCCCACTCCCCTGGAGCGCCTCCCCGGAATCTCTGCAGAACCGCTGCTGCTGATCAAGCGGGAGGATCTTTCCCATCCCCTTTACGGAGGGAACAAGGTGCGCAAACTGGAGCTGATCCTGGCCGACGTTCTGCGCAAAGGTTTTCCCGAGGTGATCACCTCGGGGGGGCTGGGCTCGCATCATATTCTTGCGGTGGCGGCTCTGGGGCGGGAGGTGGGACTGCGCACCACCGGCCTCTTTTTCAGCCAGCCCGTCAATGAGCACGTTAAGAAAAATTTGCTCCTGGAGGTGGAGTTCGGTGCGGAGATGCATTATGTCCGCAACTATCTCGGGGTGGCTCTAAATTACCTGCGCTACTATCTGGGCCGGCGCTTCAATCCCCGGCGGAAGACTTATCTGCTCATGCCGGGGGGTTCCAACGCTCTCAGCTCCCTCGGCTATATCGGTGCAGTTGTGGAGCTGGAGCAGCAGCTGCGGGAGCAGGGGCTGCCCGATCCGGAAGCGCTCTTTGTTGCTGCAGGCACCGGCGGCACCGCCGCCGGCTTGCTGGCCGGGATAGCCCTGACCGGAATGGAGACGAAGCTGCATGCGGTGCGCGTGGTTCCGCCAATTTTACTGGGGCGAAGAAAGATCGTGAGCCTGGCCCGCAGCAGCTTGAAGCTGCTGGCCCGCCGGGGTGCAGATATCGGGGAGGCTGTGCGCAGGCTGGAGTCGCGGCTCTACCTGGAAGAGGGCTATCTGGGGGAAGGGTACGGCTATGCCACAGCAGAAGCCGATGCGGCGATCAACCGCTTTCAGGAAAGCGGGATCAGGCTCGAGGGCTGCTATACCGGCAAAGCGGCCGCGGCCTGCCTGGACTACTGCGCTCAAAAAGAAGGGACTGCAGGCAGTGTTCTGTTTGTGCATACCGCCAGCACCACCCATCAGGAGTGCGAACAGGCTGAACTGGAACCGAAACTGCCTCCCGAATTCAGATGGTGTTTTAGCGGCAGCCCCTGCGATAAGCAATGAACCGGAATCGGGGGTATCCACAGGGAACGGGCTGATCTCCGGGCGCTTTTTCCCCAAAAGGCGGCTAGCGCATTCCGGCAACAGGAGCGCCCTTTACTGTATGCGCTTGCGGGGAGGGGGCGGTGAGGGACCTATCTCAGCTTGAAAGTTTTTGGGGCCAGGTGGTAGGTTAGGATAATGGCCGCCGCGGTATAGAGCAGAGTGAAAACGATTACCCCGCAGGTAAACAAGAGCGAGGTTGTTTTTATCTGTAGGGAAGCGCAGCTGATGAGGATAATTAACGTATTGATGATTGTGTAAAGCGGATTTTTAAGAGTTAGCTCAGCAGTGTAAGGCTGTAACAGGTAGTAGATAAAAAGGTAATGGGTGGAGAAGAAAAGTGCCAGGGTAAAGATGGTCACGAGTAAAGGAATCAGGCGGACCATTTCACCCCCGGCGCCGCTAAACAGTGCCGCGCTGACAAAAAGGAAGGCCAGAGCCGCCGCCGGCAGCAGGTTTAAGCCGATTGTCTTTTTCAGCCTGATGGTGAAGTTTTCCAGGAGGGCGCTCTTATCTTTGTAATAGCGCTCTTTGAGCATGTAGCGATCACAGTTGAAGAAGAGCGCGCGGGAGAACCTCTCCCCGGAAGAGAGCACAAACATGATCAGGATCAGGTAGGGAGAAAAAGTAAAAATGTTTTCCCGGACCGGTCCTCTGAGCTCGGGCTTTAACAGCAAAAGAGCCCAGGCAACCACGGTGAGCACGGCAACGACGGCGGCCTTCACCCGGGCCGGTTTTACAATAATGTCCCGGTGTCTTCTAAAAAAAAGGTAGTTGAAAAGAGCATAACCCTGAAGGCTGTCGGCAGCGGCAACCTTTTCTTTGACCAGCTTTTTTTCCTCCAGATTGACATCGGCAAAGGCGATGGTTTTTAAAAGATCGGCCACCTCGAGGATCCTCTCACGAGTGATCGTCTGTTTCGTCACGGCGCTGTAGCCGCTGAAGCGGGACAACCCCCGCAGGGAGATGCCCGCCAGAATGAACAGCAGGGCAAACAAATAGCCGCTGCCCAGAACCGGCCGCATCTTGAGGACAAAGCCCCAGTATGGCGGCAAGTAGCAAACTGCCAGCAGAAAAGCCAGCGCTGCGATGTTATAGACCGGCTTCCCGTAGGGGTCTATGTTGAATCTTCTAAAAAACATTAAGGTTCCGTACTCCCAGATCAAAGCAGCGAAGAGAATGTAACCGGAGAGCATAGCGCTTTCCAGCAAAGAGATATCGATAAAAAGGCTGCTCAGCATCAAGAGCAGCAGGTAGCGGGCGGTTTTAAGCCCCAGTTCATAGATGATTTTGGAAAAGAAAAAATCCCGTTGGGGGAGTCTCAGTATATTGATCACGGTATATGCGCTAAGATCGCGGGTTTGAAAGATGATATTGCCGCTCAACGGAGCGATCAGGAAAAAGATGAAGAAGAAGTAGTGGAAGAACAGATTCATATTATCCAGGCTGCCCTCCATGAAATAGAGGGGGGCGAATATTAAGATGCCGAGGGTGAGGGCGGCCGCCAAGAAGCGGCCTAGCGCTTTGGTCAGTTCCGCTGCGATGGACAGGATTAATTTGATTGTGGGAATGTGGTAAACCGTATGGGGGATCTTTTTCCCCAGCCAGGGGATCCGCTGCAGTGTGTAGATAAAATGATTGCAGGAGAGGGCGAAAGAGACCTGGAACGGTAACAGCAGTGCTCTAAACATCTTCGTTTTCCGAGAGCATCTTCGTAATATTTTCCTCGAATTCCGGTTTGCCCAGAAGGTCATGGTCAATTCCCTTGAGCTTGCCGCTGTGGAGCATGACGATCTCGTCGCAGAGATCTACCGCCAGCTGCAGGACATGGGTGGAAAAGATAATCAGATGATCCCTTTTAATCTCTTTCAAAAGCTGCTTGATCTCCAGAGCAACGACAACGTCGAAAGAGGTGAGCGGTTCATCGAGCAGGATAATCGGGGGTCTGGTGATGAGCACCGTGAGCAGCTGCATCTGTTTTTCATTCCGTGGGAATAACCCTTGATCAGCCTGTGCCGGTCGTCTTGGGCAAATTTGATCATTTCAAAGCAGTCGTCGATGGAGCGGGGTTCTGCGATTCTCTTCTGATTGGCTGAAATGAAGAACTTTAAGAATTCGTGCCCGGTTAAAAATTCCGGCAGCAGCGGCTCCGTATAGACAAAGCCGACCAGCTCTTCCATTTCTTCATCGGCACCGCCTGAAAAACTGATGGCGCCGCCTTCGTATTCCAGATCGCCGCGGATACAGTTAAACAGTGTGGTTTTTCCAGCGCCGTTTCGTCCCAGCAGGCCATAGATTTTACCTTTCTCAAAGGTAAAACTGGCTCCCTTGAGCACCTCTTTATCGCCAAAGCTTTTTTCGACATGGTTCAAAATAAGCTGCACGGCTCCGCCCCAATGCATAAATTCATTTTTACCAGTATACCATAGTGTATCGAAGGCTTGTGCGCATGGGAAAGTACGGGCGACCGGTTGGCACAGAGAGTATCGATAGAGTCTGATAAATCTATCGAAAGGAGGTGTGCTGATCAAAACGAACAGCGGTGCTCCCGGCAGTTGTGGCGATGTTTTTTTTCGAAAAGACTGCCTTGAGCGAAAAGGGGGCTTTTCCCAAAATTGCGCGAGCAGCCCCTAAAAATAAAGAAGAATCTTCTCCGATTATATCCTTTCCGACAGCGCAAATTTTGTTGGGATATGCTTGCAGGATTAATTGGAAACATCTCGAAATTGTTCCCAGTTAGTTTTTCCGAGCCTGTGCACACCGGGAGCGCTGGCAGCCGGTTTACACAGACAACGAGCTTGGTAAATCTGGGGAAAGGAGGTGACTTAATGAAACGGACAGCGGTGATATTGTCAGTTGTGCTGGTGCTCTTTTTCGCGATGGCTGCTCCAGCCGATGCCCATTGTTGTGTCTGTATTTCCAAGCTGGACATGAAGCTGTTATCGCAAGATATCTATTCATGGGAATTGGCGAAGAGCTGCGACGTGGAAGGCCCTGTTGAACTCGGTGTGGACGAATCGGTTGATCTTACCTACACAGTGTCGGCTACCAGAAGCAAACCGCAGACGGTTCGTACTGTTGAGCTCAGCGCCAGGGTTTCCGGGGTAGACAAAGTACAGGTAAAATACAACAAAAAGTCCTATGATGTTGACGTGGTGAACGGTAGCATCAGCATCGAGCTTCCTTATGCCTGTGGTGTCAACAAGTTTTCGGTTAAGGCTGGATGTTGGACCCGTACATGTTGTAAGTGGCCGCTTAAAACAGTGAAAAAAGCGAGCCTCGGTTCTACGGCAACACTGGGGGATAGCTTTGCGTGCACCCCTGACGGTCTGATTGTAGAAATGTCAGACGAGTTTGCGGCCGAGAGAACTTTAAGCAGCTGCAAAATCAATACTTATCAATTTGAGTATACGGTGACAGTGACGAATCAGTCATCCTTTGGGCAAACGCATACCCTGACAAACACAGCCTTGTTGGAGT
>JAAZIG010000061.1 GCA_012510325.1 Bacillota bacterium | reverse complement strand
GTCAGGCCGCAATGGTTTTTATGGGATATTTTAAAGGGGCAGCGCTCTTGACAGCGGTTCAGATAGCAAAAGGTGGCCATGTTTTCCTGAAGATGCCGCTGCAGCGACGCGTATTCCTCAAGGTTCAGCTCCCGCCGGATCATGTACGAGAGATGGCAGCTGCAAGAGGGCAGGTTCAGGGAAATTGTGTAGATCTCCGGGAAACGGAGTAGCAGATCGACGAGCATATGAACATGGTCTGATTCGGGCAAGGGATCTTGTAGCATTCTTTTACCTCCAAATCTGATTGATCCTATTCCATAGCTTATAATTGAAACCCTGCCTCTAAATAAAAAAAGTGCCGTCAGGGCACTTTTTTTACGGATCAATAATTAGCTTATTTGGCATATTCCACTGCCCGGGTCTCGCGGATAACATTGACTTTGATCTGTCCGGGGTACTCCATATCCCCCTCGATCCTTTTGACGATGTCCCTGGCCAGCTGAATGGCCTTGAGATCGTCGATCCGCTCGGGCTTGACCATGATTCTAATCTCGCGTCCCGCATGGATGGCGTAGGCCTTGTCGACGCCGTCGAAGGAATCGGCGATCCCCTCGAGTTTCTCCAGGCGCCTGATATAGGCTTCCAGAGTTTCGCGGCGGGCTCCCGGGCGAGAGGCGGAGATGGCATCGGCAGCCTGCACCAGAGCCGCCTCCAGGGTCTGGAATTCAACATCCCCATGATGCGCGGCGACGGCATTGATCACCGCCGGGGTTTCCTTGTATTTCTTGAGCAGATCGGCGCCGGCGACAACATGGGAACCTTCGGATTCATGATCCGTGGCCTTGCCGATATCGTGCAGCAGACCCGCCCTTTTGGCGAAGGCGACATCGAGCTCCAGCTCACCGGCCAGAGTTCCGGCCAGGTGGGAGACCTCGATGGAGTGCTGCAGGACATTCTGTCCGTAGGAGGTCCGGTAGCGCAGTTTGCCCAGATTGGCGATCAGCTCGGGATGGAGGCCGTGCACTCCGGTTTCAAAGGTGGCTCGCTCGCCCTCCTCGCGGATCTGAGTCTCCACCTCTTTGCGCGTCTTGGCGACGATCTCCTCGATCCGGGCCGGGTGAATCCGGCCGTCGCTGACCAGTTTCTCCAGAGCGATCCGGGCGATCTCCCGGCGGATGGGGTCAAATCCGGAGAGGATCACCGCTTCCGGGGTGTCGTCGATGATCAGATCGATTCCGGTAAGCGTTTCCAGGGCGCGGATGTTGCGCCCTTCGCGGCCGATAATTCTCCCCTTCATCTCGTCGCTGGGCAGCGAGACCACCGAGACGGTCGCCTCGGAAGCGTGATCTGCGGCGCAGCGCTGAATGGCCATGGTGATGATCTCGCGAGATTTCTTGGCGGCGTCGCTCTTCGCCTGATCCTCGATCTCTTTGACCATCATCGCCATCTCGTGCGAAACCTCGTCGCGCGCCCGCTGCAGGATCGTCTCTTTGGCCTCTTCCATGGACATATTCGAGATCCGCTCCAGCTCGGTGCGCTGCTGTTGCTGCAGTTGCAGCGTCTTCTGTTCAATGCGGCGGTGCTCCTCTTCTTTTCGCCTGAGCTCCTCCTCTTTCTTCTCGGCCAGTCCGGTCTTCCGATCGAGAGAGTCCTCTTTTTGCGAGAGGCGCCTTTCCATCCGCTGCAGTTCGTTGCGCCGTTCCCTGCTTTCGCGTTCGATATCGGCCCTTAATTTATGGACTTCCTCTTTTGCTTCGAGCTCTTTTTCCCGCTTAATCGCCTTTGCTTCCTGTTCCGCTTCTTCGATTATCTTCACCGCAGCCGCCTCCGCTGAAGAGATCCTCGCTTCACCAAGGATTTTGCGCAGAAAATAACCGGCAATTATGCCGAGAGCTGCTGCAATAATTGCGGTAATTGTATAATACATGGTTCCACCTCCATTTCTATGTGGTATCGTGCTTAACCTAAAATAAGCTGCGTTCAGACAGAACACAGCTTAAAAGAGAAATCCGGATACGGAGATACCTACACCGGTATTGTGCACGCTCTCTATATCTTGTAAGAATCTATCTCAGCGCTTTGAACGGATCAAAGCATGCTCTTTTAAACTGTAACTGCCTCTATATCAAAATGTTAATAAATAAGCTCAAAAATATAAAACCCTTTCGAAATAATTGTATCCCCAAGCAAAAATTATGTCAAGCGCCGCTCAGTCCACAACATGGAGGCGCTTCTGCTGCCGAAGAAGGCTAGTCGCTGCGGCGAAAGGGATTGTGCTCCCGGATGGTCCGGGAGGCGATCCCGGCGCTGAAGCCGCGCTGCTGCAGGTAGGCGGCCTGGCGGCGAACCCAGCGCTCTTCCGTCAAATCTTTCTTCACGGCGGCCCTTTTGTGCAAAAGTGACCGCGCCAGAGCAAGCTCCTGCTCCGCGCTGTAAAGGCGGGTCAGCTCCTCCTCGACGATCTCTTTGGAGACCCCCTTGGCCAGCAGATTGTGGCGCACGCGGTGCGGTCCAATCCCGCGGCGCAGACCGCTTTCAATACAGTCGGCGGCGAAACGGCGGTCGTCGAGATAGTTCCACCGCTCCATCTCCTCCAGGACCGCATCGATGACCGGCTCGTCAAAACCTTTCCGCTGGAGATAATCTGCCGCCTCCCGCCTGCTCCTCTGGCGGTAGCCGAGCAGCCTCAACAGGCCCGCGCGGGCTTTTTTCAGCGCGGCTTCAGCAGACATTTAGGACTTCTTATCCGCGTCCGCTTCATCCTTTTTCTCGCCATTATCCGCGGCGGCGGGATCAAGGGGCGGCAGATCGGAGGCCTCCCGTATTTTTTGCTCAATCTCCCGGGCCAGCTCGGGGTTCTCCCGGAGATGGGCCCGCACATTTTCCCGCCCCTGTCCGAGGCGCTCCTCCCCGTACGAGTACCAGGCGCCGCTCTTCTGAATGATTTTCATCCCTGAACCGATATCGATGAGCGACCCCTCGGCGGAGATGCCGTCGCCGTAGATGATGTCAAATTCGGCGGCTTTAAACGGCGGCGCCACCTTGTTCTTGACCACTCTGGCCCGGGTCCGGTTGCCGATAAACTGGTCGCCCTGTTTTAACGCCTCCACCCGCCGGACGTCGAGGCGGACTGTTGAATAGAACTTCAGCGCTCTCCCCCCCGGGGTGACCTCGGGGTTGCCGAAGATGACGCCCACCTTTTCCCGAATTTGGTTGATGAAGATGGCCACGGTCAGAGATTTGCTGATTGCACCCGAAAGTTTGCGCAGGGCCTGCGACATCAGGCGGGCCTGCAAACCGACATGGGTGTCGCCCATATCGCCTTCAATTTCCGCCCTTGGCACCAGCGCCGCCACCGAGTCGATGACCAGAACATCGATGGCCCCGCTGCGCACCAGCGCTTCGGCGATCTCCAAAGCCTGCTCGCCGGTGTCGGGCTGGGAGACCAGCAGTTCGTCAATGTTAACGCCCAGTCTGCCGGCATAGGTCGGATCAAGGGCGTGCTCGGCGTCGATAAAGGCGCAGTAACCTCCTCTTTTCTGCGCCTCGGCGATTACATGCAGGGCGACGGTGGTCTTGCCGGATGATTCGGGTCCGAATATCTCGACGACCCGTCCCCGCGGCAGCCCGCCCACCCCCAGCGCCAGATCGAGGGAGAGACAGCCCGTCGGGACGACGGGTATCCCTGTTTTGACGTGTTCCCCCAGCTTCATCACGGAACCTGCGCCGAACTGTTTTTCAATATGGAGCAAGGCAGCCTCCAGAGCTTTGTCTTTATCCATTTTCTTAACCCCCTTAAACGGGTTGTGCTGTTATTCTTTTAATTCTTGCTTTCCCGTAATTTCCCTCTATCTGAGAGAAAGAATTCTTGTATGACGGTGTACTGCGCCCCCCGGGGAGTGAGGCGGCTTTGGTAAAGGCGGAGCGATTGTACCGTCGACTGCGCCGTGCAGAACGCTGATTCCCCGGCGAGCCCGGCCGGCAGCAGCCCTTCCGGCAGCGGGCGGCGCACCCGGCCCAGGGTCAGGTGGGCCCTGAAAGGGCGCCTCTCCCGAGAAAATCCTTTTTCGGCGAGGGTGTCTTCAAGGGAGCGGGCCAGCGAGGCGAGCTCGTCTGTGCCTGCGGCGACGCCGGCCCAGATAATGCGGGCCCGTCGCGGCGAGGGGAAGACGCCGAGTCCCTTGAACTGCAGACCAAAGGGCGCCGCTTTAAGCAGGGCCTGGTGCACGCTTGCTTCGATTGCCGGAAGACGCTTCTCCTCCTGTTCGCCCAAAAACTTTAAGGTCAGGTGCAGCGCCGCCGGAGCGGTCCAGCTGACCCCCTCAAGGACGCCGCCGAGACGCTGTTGCAGCGACCGCAGGGCGGCCTGCTGCTCCGCTGACGGATCGATGGCGATAAAAAGACGGATCGAAAAAACCTCCCCTCAGCAGGGCGGTTTTCTTCGCCGTAGGGCCGCCGCACCCGCTCTTTATAGAGTTACACTTCAGTCTGTGGGATCCTCTTTTAGGGAAAACGTTTCCCCGGAGAGCTTCTCCGGAAGGTGGTTGTAGTAGCGCTGCAGGGAAAAAGATTCAGGAAAATGATCGATGGTGATGAGGTCGGCGCAGCTCAGCCGCGGCGGACCGGCGGCGGTGCCAAAGTGGAGCACGACCATGCTGTAGGGGTTTTCCCGCGGCGCCAGCAGACCGCGCACGCCGGCGGCGCCGGTGGTGCCGGCATTGATTATGATCGTGCCGCTCTCTTCAGCGAACTCCAGAGAAGCGCGGTGAGTGTGCCCGGCGAGGAGAAGCGGCAGCTCACCCAGGAAGGGGGCGGCGGTGAGGGGGTTGTGCAGGGCAAAGATATCGGGCCTCTCCTCCACGGCGGGCAGCGCCCCGGCGGTGCGGCGGGCTTCCTCGAGCAGCAGCTTCTCCTCCCCCACGGCGGCGCTGTTGTCGAGGGAACCGGGATCGGGGAGCCCGGCGATGCGCAGCCCCTCCAGCTCGAGTGTCTCGGGACCGATAATGATGGCGCCCTCGCGGCGGAGCAGGGCGACACTCTGCGGAGTGTCATGATTGCCTGGAAGAAACAGGTAGGGATAGGGCAGAGCGGTGAGCCGGGCGGCGAACTCCGCCTCAAGGGTGGAGCCGTAGTCGGTCAGATCGCCGGTATCGATGATCATATTGACCTGAAAAGCGGCGGCAACCTTCTCGATGAGCTCCAGCGCGGCGGGGTTGTTGTGAAGGTCGGAGATATGCAGCACCCGGATCTCGGCGCTTTCCGGAGGGGGCTGAAACCGCTCCATCCGCCCGGAAAGCTCCTCCAAATTAACGGCGATGAGCCCGAACTGCTCCGACAACCGCTTGATCGTATCGAGGAGCTGCCCGCTCAGCTCCATGAGCCAGGGCGCTTCCGCCAGCGCCCCTTCCAGGCGGGGGGCGGCAAAGGCGCCCGGCTGATAGGGGTGGCAGATGGTCGCGCCGAGCAGCACCGCCAGGAGTACCGCCGCCACCAGACCGCCGCTGAGCGCCTGGAGGAGCTGCCGGCGCCACGGCTTTTTGCTTCGCGCTTCGCTGAGCAGCAGCAGGAAGGCGCTGCACAAAAAGGTGATCGCCGTCAGGCGGGCAAAAAAATAGAGGAGCTGTTCCCGGAGCTGCCCGAGCAGATACTGGGACAGATTGGGGATCTCCTGCAGCGTTGCACTCAATTGCTCCGGATCGACGGTGTTTAAGGTGATCTTCAACAGAAAGGGGCCCCAGTGCGTCGCCGCACGCAGCGTTCCCAGGGGGGGAAAGGCGATTACCGTCTCGCCGCGCTGAAAGGGGACCAGGGCGGCGCTGAATTCAAAGGCGCCGATGGTGACAGCGGTCTCGCTGAAAAAGGCGGTGGCGAGGCAGATCGAGGCGGCCGCTGCCAGCAGCAGCAGCAGGAAGCGGCTTGGACGGGGCTCGCGGTTCTGTTCAATCGTCAGGTTGCATCATCCTCCAGAGCATCGCCAGCAGGATCTGGACCGCCCTCTCCTTGATCGCCCGGCGGGTTCCGGGGAAAGAGTTCCGGAGACAGCTTTCGCCGGAGGGGGCGGAGACGGCGGTGTAGACCAGGCCGGGGGGTTTTCCCGAGGCATCGCTCTCCGGCCCGGCGATACCGGTGATAGCCGCACCAACGGAGGTTGCCAGCGCCTGGCGGGCCCCCCGGGCCATCGCCAGGGCCACCTCTTCGCTGACCGCTCCTCTGCTTCGCAATAGTGTTCTCTCGACGCCGAGGAGCTTCTCCTTGGCCTCATCGCTGTAGGTAACCAGGGATCCCCTGAAAAAGAGGGAACTTCCCGGGATATCGGTAATCCGGTCTGCCAGAAGACCGCCGCTGCATGATTCGGCCAGCGCCAGGGTCAGCCCCTGCGCGCGGAAGAGGGCGGCCACGGTTCCGGCGAGGGTCTCTTCATCCTCACCGTAAATATATTGGCCGAGACGCTCCCGGAGCCGGCTCAGAGTATCCTCGAGCAGCGCTTCGGCTGCGGGAGAGGCGGCCGCTCTGAATTGCAGGAGCACCTCGCCGCCCCCGGCCAGGGGGAAGCAGGAGATCCCTTCGGGGAGTCCGGCCTGCTTGATCATCTCCTCGAGCAGCGATTCGCCGCAGCCGGCGGTGCGGATGATCTTGGTGCGCCAGACGGCCCGAAAGCCTGCGCCCAGCAGAAAAGGAAGGACCTCCTTTTCGAAGAGCGGGCGCAGCTCCTGCGGCGGCCCGGGCAAAAGAATGATCCAGCGCTCCCCGGCGGGAATAATCGCTCCCGGAGCGGTGCCCCGGGGGTTGGGCAGCAGCCGGCTCCCGGCGATCATCAGAGCCTGTTTGCGGTTTGCCGGCGGCATCGGATAGCCGCGGCTTGAGAAGTACCGCTCCAGGTGCTGCCGCCACCGCTCGTCGACAACCAGCGGTTGCTGCAGCAGTTGCGAGACCGCCTCCCTGGTCAGATCGTCATCGGTGGGGCCGAGGCCGCCGCTGCAGATGACCGCCTCGCTGTGCCTGAGCGAATGCTCAAGCGCTCCGACGATGGCCGGAATGCTGTCGGGAACCACCCGCTGCTCCCGCAGGGGGATCCCGTGAGACCACAGTCTCCGGGAGATATAGCCGGCGTTGGTGTTCTCCACCAGGCCGGTGAGAAGTTCGTTTCCAATACAGATCAGCTCTGCCTGCACCGCTATCACCGCCGTTTTTGATCCAATTATAACATCTCTTTCAACAGGCCTGCCGGTGTGCGGAAATCTGGCGGCGCAGGATCTCCCCGGTGATTTTTTCCTTTTCCAGAACCAGGCGGGCCACCTCTTCGATGAGCTCGATTTTTGAGCTCAGCAGTTCGGCAACCCATTTTTCCCTGGCGCCGACGAGCTGCTGGATGGTGCGGTGAAGCAGCGCTCCGGGCAGCTCCTTGACACTGACGACGCCGAGGCCGGAGAGGCCGGCGGCGATAATCTTTTTCGCGATCTCCACCGCCTGGTTGAAATCGCTGAGGGAACCGGTGCTGCGGCTTCCCAGAACGAGCTGTTCGCTCACCGCTCCCCCGAGCAGCACGGCGATCTTTTCCTCGAGGTGCTCAACGGTGTAGAGATAATAATCCCGCTCCGGCCTGTGGCGGACGTAGCCCAGCGCCTTGCCCCGCGGGGTGATCGTCACCTGGGAGACGGAGCCCGGTTTCAGCGCTTCGCTGACCAGGGCGTGGCCGCTCTCGTGCACGGCGATGCGCCAGAGCTCCTCGGGATCGGGTTTCCGCTCCAGCTTCTCCCCCAGGATCACCTTGTCGACAGCTTCGAGAAGGTGTTTCTCCGCGATGGTCTTCCTCTCTTCGCGCAGGGCCAGGATCGCCGCTTCGTTGGCCAGGCTCTCCAGGTGGGCTCCGGAAAAGCCGAAGGTCTCGCGGGCGATCTTCTCCAGGGAGATCCCCTCGACCAGGGGCTTGTTGTGCAGGTGCAGTTTCAGGATTTGCTCCCTTCCCTCCAGGTCGGGCAGATCGACCTGAACGATTCGGTCAAAGCGGCCCGGCCGGAGGAGCGCCTCATCGAGCGCTTCGGGACGGTTGGTCGCTCCGATGACGAGGAGATGAAGGTCGTCCCCGCCTCCGCCGAGTCCGTCCATCTCCACGAGAAGCTGGTTCAAAGTCTGATCATATTCCAGATGGCTGCTGTGGCGGCCGCGTTTTCCGCCGAGGATATCGATCTCGTCGATGAACAGGATGGCGCTGTTCCGGCGCTCCTTTTGCGCTTTTTTGCGGCACCTTTGAAAGAGCTGCCGCACCCGCTGTGCCCCCACTCCGGCATACATCTCGATAAATTCACTGCCGGCCACGCTGATAAAAGATGAGCCGGTATAGCCGGCCGCCGCCCGGGCGAGCAGCGTTTTGCCCGTCCCCGGAGGCCCCACCAGCATGACTCCCTTGAGCGGACGGATCCCCATATGGCTGATCTGCTGCGGTTTGATCACAAAGTCAAGGGCCTCCAGGAGTTCTTTCTTGGCCACCTCTTGGCCGCCGATCTGGTTAAAGCTGATCTCCTTGACCCGGGCCACCCGGCCGACAGTGTTAACGGGAGGCGCTTTTAGACCGGTAAAGCGCAGCAGGACCAGAAAGAGCGCTCCCAGGAAGATAAGCGGGATCAGGCTGCTCTCGTAGTAGAGCAGGATGACAAGGGCGGCGGCCCCCACTCCGGCCAGCAGTTCACGCATCGACGCCCCCTCCTTCCTGAACCGGCGGCAGGAGAACGATCTGGTAGAGATAGCAATCGCCGTCGCGCGCCTGCAGGTAGAGACGCTGCGAATCGACGGTTAATTGGCAGTCGGTCAGGCCGCTTGCCGCGGCGAGCTCGCCGAGCCCGGCGGCGGCTTCGCGGTAGCGGCCCCGCCGCGCCGCTTCGTGGAGCGTCGGGCTGGCGGCGGCGGCAAACTGATCCAGCCGGCTGTTGCGCCGATCGGTGATCTCCAGGAGCAGCGGCTTGCGCGGGAGCGCCGCCGCCTCGTTTTCGGCAGCGGTGAAAAGATCCTGCAGCAGCCCCCGGTACGAGGGCTCCGGAGTGATGCGCAGCTTTTCGCCGCCGTCACCGGGGACGATCTCGGCGGAGGCAACCCCCTCCAGGCGGCCGAGCCGCTCCAGGAGGGGCGCCTTTTGGAAATGGCTTCGGTAAAGATAGTTTGCTCCAAAGAATAGCCCCAGCGCCAGTAATGCCACCAGAAGGGCCCGGGGCCAGTTCAGCTCGGGCACCGTTAACCGCTCCTCTGCCTTGAGGCTGTTCGCCTCAGCGTAGTTTACATAATGTATTCTGATTATAACAGAGAAGCCCGGGTGGGGCAACGGATTCGGCAGACGCTGTCACTGCCTCTTTCTGGAGAGGTGCGCTGATTTTCCCCTCAGCCGAGGGCGGTTCCGTAGAGGTCGTACGGGGAGGCGGCGGTGATGCGCACCCGGACCAGGCTTCCCGGCAGGAGCGGGCGCGGAGAGCGAAAGTAGAGCGCTCCGTCCACCTCGGGCGCCTGGTGGTAGCAGCGGCCGCGGTAAAGGGGGCCGCCCCGGCCGGCGGGCCCTTCCACCAGGGCGGTGCAGCTCTTGCCGATGAGGGTGCGGTGAAACTGCAGCGCCACCTCCTGCTGCAGCCGGAGCAGCTCGCGCCTTCTTCTCCGAGCCACCCGGGGAGGGACCTGCTGCGGAAAGAGGTCTGCGGCGGTGCCCTGCTGCCTGGAGTAGGCGAAGATGCCCACCCTCTCGATGGGCTCCTCCTGCAGAAATGAGCGGAGCTCGCGAAAATCGGCCCGGCTCTCCCCGGGGAATCCCGTCAAATAGGTGGTGCGCAGCACTATTCCGGGGACCCGCTGCCGCAGCTCCCGGATGAGCGCCGCGGCCTCGGCGCGGTGGTAGCGCCGCCCCATTCGCCGCAGCACGGTGCTGTTGATATGCTGCAGCGGCAGATCCAAATACTTGCAGATCCTGCTCTCGCGGGCGATCAGTTCGATCAGGGAATCGCTGATGCGGGCCGGATGGGCGTAAAGAATGCGCAGCCAGAAAGGCGCGGTGATCTCCTGCAGGATCTGCTTCAGGAGCGCGGGAAGGCTGCCGGAGCCGCCGCCGTCGCTGCCGTAGGCGGTGGTGTCCTGGGCGATGAGATTGATCTCCCGGGCGCCGCCGGAGAGAAGCTGACGAATCTCGGTGATGATCTCGCCGGGGGGGCGGCTGCGCAAAGGACCGCGCAGAGAGGGGATCAGGCAGTAGCAGCAGCGGTTGTCACAGCCCTCGGCGATCTTGACATAGGCGCTGTGGGGCGGGGTTGTCAACAGGCGCGGACCGGGATCGCGGTAACAGGAGGGCGGCTCCAGCAAGAGGAGCCCTTTGTTGCGGTGAAGACAACTTTCCAGGAACTCGGCCATACGGGAGTAGCTGTGCACCCCGATGACGCCGTTTAGCTCGGGGATCTCCCGAAGGAGCGCGGCGCCATAATGCTGGGCCAGACAGCCGGCAGCGATGAGCAGCGCTCCGCTGCCCCGGCGGCGCGCCAGGTTCAGGATCGTCTCGATCGATTCTTGCTGGGCCTTTTCGATAAAGGCGCAGGTGTTGACAATAATCAGATCCGCCCGGGCCGGATCGTCGGTGATGAGGCAGCCGCAGCGGCCCAGCAGGCCGAGAATCTCTTCGGTGTCGATGCGGTTCTGGGCGCAGCCCAGCGCTACGGCGGCAACTTTACGTCCTCTGATCATCGGGGTCAGCGCTCCTGCTCCGGGCCTCCCGGAGCTTGTGATTAATCTTCCTGTTCGCGAATAAAAAGAAAACTGTGGGCATGCTTCCGCTCTTCCACCGCCTTCACGGCGATGCCGTTTATCTTCAGAACCGCTCCGGGGGGATTGCCCAGGCGGATCCAGATCCGTTCTTCGGCCTGGACGGAGGCTGTCTCCTCCTGTTGAAAATTCCGCGGCGGAAACGGCTCCCCCCCGTCCGCCAGCGCCTTGATCCAGCACCGCGCGCTGCAGGTAAGCTCCAGCTCCAGGGGAACGGCGCTTTCGACAGAGAAAACGGTCTCCTGCGTCGTCGATTCAGTTTCCAGGAGGGTCAGCGCCACAGAGGGCTCCGGAGGAGCAGGATCCTCGCCACCCGGTTTCGCCCCCGGTTCTTCGGATTCAGAAGGCGCCGGTGTCTCCTCCACCAGCCCCGCAGAGCCGTTGGCAGGCGGCGGCTCGGGCGTTTTTCTGGGCCAGTACTGCTCCAAAAACCAGTAGCTGCCGATGACTACGGCAAGAGCGAGGACGATAAAGCCGTAGATCAGGGAGGGCCCTTTCTCTGTCCGCACCGGCCGGCGTTCTGTTCTCGCCGGGGGGGGCGGCGCCGCCGGTTCCCCGGGAAGGGTCTTTGCCGCCAGCTTGTGGTAAAGGGCCAGGACCCGGACGGGATCCAGCGCAACCGCTTCGGCGTAATTTCTCAGCGCACCTTTAAGATAGACCTCTCCGGGAAATCTGTCAAAACGGCCCGATTCAAGCGCCTCCAAATAATGGCGCTGTATGCGGGTCTGTTCGCTGATTTCAGCCAACGAGATCTTCTTTTCCTGGCGGGCTTGTTTCAACAGCTCCACCAGCTCTTTCACCGGCGATTCCCCCTTTGCTGTATAGTGGCTCAAATTCAGTTTGTCATTTCCATCTCCGGTTAAAATCCTCACATATAGCCGCCGCCTGATCCGAGGCGACGATCACCTCGCGGGGTTTGCTCCCTTCGTGCTCGCCGACAACGCCCCAGCGTTCGAGATCGTCGATCAGCCGCGCCGCTCTCGTGTAGCCGATGCGGAAGCGCCTCTGCAAAAGAGAGATGGAGGCCTCCCCCATGCGCACAACCAGCTCCACTGCATCGGGAAAAAGCTCATCGGGCTCGAACTGTTCACCGGGGTCCTCTTCCAGTTCCCCGGGGTCAATTTCATAGACAGGCTCCCCCTGCTCCTTGATATAATCGGCGATGCGCTTGATCTCGCGCTCGCTGACGTAGGCGCCCTGCACGCGGGTCGGCTTGACCGAGCCGATGGGATAGAAAAGCATATCCCCCCGGCCGAGAAGCTTCTCCGCCCCGGCCATATCGAGGATGGTGCGCGAATCGACCTGCGAAGAGACCGTAAAGGCGATTCGCGAAGTGATGTTGGCCTTGATCACGCCGGTGAGCACATCGACGGAGGGCCTCTGGGTGGCGATGACGAGGTGAATACCCGCCGCGCGCGACATCTGGGCCAGCCGGCCGATAGAATCTTCTACTTCCCCCGGAGAGACGAGCATCAGATCGGCCAGCTCGTCGATGACGACCACATAGTAGGGCATCGGCTCGCCCTCACAGTGGCCGCCGGCGGCAAGCTCGTTGTAGGTTGCCAGGTCGCGGACCTCTTCACGGGCAAATATTTCATAGCGCCGGCCCATCTCCTGCACCATGTTGCGCAGGGCCAGCGCCGCTTTTTTCGGCTCTGTCACCACCGGCATGAGCAGGTGGCCGATATTGTTGTAGACGCTGAGCTCAACCACCTTGGGGTCGATCATCAGAAAGCGCACCTGGTCCGGCCGGGCTTTGTAGAGCATGCTGATGATCACCGCATTCAGACAGACGCTTTTTCCGGAACCGGTGGAGCCGGCGATGAGCAGATGAGGCATCTTGGTCAGATCGGCGATCACCGGCACTCCGGTGATATCCTTGCCCAGAGCGATGGTCAGCGGAGAGCTGTTCTCCTGGAAAGCGGGATCTTCGAGGACCTCGCGCAGGTAGACCAGGGAGATGATCTTGTTCGGCACCTCTATCCCCAGAGCCGCTTTGCCCGGGATCGGCGCTTCGATGCGCACCAGGGGGGCGGCCAGGTTCAGGGCGATGTCATCGGAGAGGCTGACGATGCGGCTCACTTTTACCCCCGTCTCCGGTTGCACTTCGAAACGGGTTACGGTGGGCCCCGACTGCACGTGGACCACCTTCGCCTTAACGCCGAAACTTTCGAGGGTGTTCTCCAGTAGCCGGGCGCGGGCGCGGATTCCTTTCACCTGATGCTGCTCGCCGGGCCTGGAGGGAGGGGCGAGCAGATCCAGAGGCGGTTTCAGGTAAATACTCTGCTGGCGGGGCGGTTTTTGCCGAACGGGCTCCGCTTCCGCCTCCGCGGAGGGCTCGACGAGAGCGAGGCGCCGTTCGTTCTGATAGAAGGTGTCGGCGGCGGCGGTCTTCCCCGCCGCTTTGTCGGCAACATCCTTCGCCGCCGTAAACAGCTCAATGGACGGTCCGGAAAGGTCAGCAGCGGCTTCACCGGCGGGCACCGCCACTTTTTTTTCCCGCGGCGGGGGCTCTTCGTCGGAGCCGCTCATCAGAATGGTGTAGATCTCCTTCAGGTAGACGCCGAAACGTTTGAACAGGCCCCCCAGCCAGGAAAAGAACCTGCCGAGATAGCCGAAGATCTGCGTTACCGTCACATCGGTGATCAGAAGCGCCGCCACCAGCGCCAGGGCGGCCAGCACAATGTAGCTGCCGATCTCCCTGAAGCAGAAGTAGAGGACCACGGCAAAGATGGCGCCGAGAAGGCCTCCTCCCGCTTTCTGCAGCCCCATCTGCAGGCTGGCCCGGTAAAAGTCCTGCCCGGTAAAGGCATCGACCTGCTCGAGCATGAGCTTGAAATGAGCCCAGATGGTGAAGAGAAGCAGCAGGATGATGATCCCGATGAGGCGGGTTTTTAAATTGAGCCTGTGCTCGGGAACCATGGTGCGCAGACCGAAGATGGCGATGAGCAGGGGGATGACCACGGCGGTATCGCCGGCAATAGTCCGAAAGAGGTTGTGCACAAAGATGCCCAGCTCTCCGGCCTGCTCCGCATAGATCACCGCGGCGTAGCAGAAAACCGCTACAGCGATGATCAGGATCCCTTTGATCTGCGTGCCAATCTCTTCCTGCTTGCCGGTGCGGCGCCGGGCCATCTTTATTTCACCACCCTTTCCCAAATATTCCCTCTGTAAATCTATTATATCCGATATTTTTCACCAGGGCAAACCGGAAGAGGCGGCGGAGAATCCGGCCGGACACCGGCGAATCTTTGAACAAAAGCAGCGGCGGTTTCCCCCCTACCGCAGCACTATCGCGGCGATGATCACTGCGGCCCCGAGAAGCCAGCAGTAGTATGCGAAATAATGGAATTTGCGCTCCTGGAGGAGACGGATGAAGACCTTAATGGCAACGATGCCGGTGACGCAGGCGACAGCGGCGCCGACGGCATAGCTCCAAAGAAGTGCTCCTTCGAGTCCACCGGTGAACAGATCTTTTACCTCGAGCAGGGTGGCGCCAAAGATAACCGGAGCGGCGAGCATAAAGGAGTAGCGCACCGCTGTGGCCCGGTCCAGCCCCCGCCAGAGAGCGGCGGTGATGGTGGAGCCGGAGCGTGAGATCCCCGGAATCACGGCAATCCCCTGGAGCAGCCCGATCCAGAGGGCGTCAACGGGCTTCATGGTGGAGATATCCTTGCGCCCCTCCGGCAGCAGGGTCAACAGCTTCAGGATGCCGCCGGTGACCAGAAGAGCAATCCCCGTCAGCGGCAGGGAATGAAAAATTGACTCGATCAAGTCGCCGAGGAGAAAGCCGATGAGCGCCGTGGGGATGCAGCCGAGAATAAGCAGAAGGAGAAAGCGCCTCTGGAAGGAATCACGGGGAAATTTCAGCAGATCGAGAAAATCGCGCCAGAAGACCCAGAACACCGCCAGGAGCGTGCCGAAATGAAGCAGCACCTCCAGGGTGACCCCCGCCGATTCAATGCCGAAAAGGCGCTGCACGATGACCAGATGACCGGAACTGCTTACGGGAAGAAACTCAGTCAACCCCTGAACCACGCCCAACAAAACTGTTTCCAAAAATCCCATGATAACCTCCCTGATAGCCAAGATCAACAGAGATCATTTCTGTATCTTTGCTCATTATCCTGCAGCCGGGACCGAGATCCTTGTTTTTGAGTCGGTTCAGTGCTGTTTGATCCGGTGGTTCACCCCCTCGAGAAGAGAGGCCAGGGGTGCGCTCAGCGGCAGCAGCACCGCCGCTCCGAGGAGATTGTAGAGCAGATGGGCGTTGGCCAGGCGGCGCGGCAGGGTGGCGGCGCTTTTTATCGCTGCTTGCAGCAGGTACGGGTAGAGCGACAGGGCCAGGACGAGGCTGACGAGGTTGAAGAAAAAGTGAAACCAGGCGGCCCGGCGGGCGGTTTTTTCCATGCCGATGGAGGCGATCAGAGCGGTGGAGCAGGTTCCCAGGTCGGCGCCGATGACCATGCTCACCCCCACCGGGAGGGTGAGGAGTCCCCCGCGAGCCAGCCCGAGAACAATACCGACGACAGCGCTGCTGCTCTGCAGCACCGTTGCGGCGGCGATCCCGGCGAGCAGGCCCCGCCCGGGGGAGGCCGCGGCAAAGAGCAGCGCCCCGCTGAAGAAGGGCGCCTCTTTGAGTGAACCGAGGGCCGCGGTCATCCCCTCCAGGCCGAGGAGCAGCAGTGCAAAGCCCGAGAGCGGCGCCGCCGCCCGGCGCAGCGGCTGATGCGGCTGCAGTGCCACGAGCAGGGCGGCGCCCAGCAGCGGCCAGACCATTCGGCCCAGATTGAATGAGAGCAGCTGTCCGGTAATCGTGGTGCCGACATTGGCGCCGATAATGACGGCGCAGCCCTGTGCTGCAGTGATCATTCCGCCATTGATCAGGCTCACCACCATCACTGTGGTCAGGCTGCTGCTCTGCAGAAGGGCGGTCACCAGAAATCCGGTGCCGAAACCGCGCCAGGGGGTTGCCGTGATGCGGTGAAGGAGACGCCTGAAAGCCGGTCCGGCGCTCCGGGCAAGGGAGCGGCTCATCCAGTGAAGCCCCAACAGGAAAAGCAGCAAACAAAAAAGCGCCCGCAGCAGGTTCAGAACGGGCAAAACGGCCTCTCCCCCTCCTCCGCTTTGTTTATCTGTACGCTCCGGCGGGGGGAATATGACCGGCCGGGGAGCGGAAGGCAGGAGCGCTCAGCCGATCTCCTTCGGCAGCAGCTCGATGATGCGCCCCGGCTGGAACTGCGGCTGCAGGTAGTCCTGCACATCGCTGCTGATGAGGCCGACAATGCGGAGAGAACCCGGGGCGATTGTCTCTGCGATGATCTGGCCGCGCGAAAAAGGGATCCGCCTGTACTGAGGCTGATACGACGCCTGACCTTCAAAGACCAGCTCCGGCGGGAAGGCGGCATAATAGATCATCCGGGCTGTCCTCCGCAGCGCTTCTCCTCAATGAGCTGGTTTAACACCGCCACCGCCCGGCCCAGCCCGGCGGCTTCGTCGATGAGGCCCACGGCGACGGCATCCTTCCCCACCAGGACAGTGCCGATATCGCGGGCCAGCTGGCCGGTG
>JAAZIG010000399.1 GCA_012510325.1 Bacillota bacterium | reverse complement strand
TGGAGCGGATGGGCTGGGGCTACCGGCCCTCCTGGCTCCTGGCAACTGCGCCCACATTGATTCTTGCCGTAAGCGGCTTAACCGGTTTTCTCGGATTCATGCGGCTGGCCGGCGGCGCGATTGCCGTACTGGTGGCTTTGCTGATCATTCCTGCGCTGAGAACAAGCCGCCGCACAGCCCTCCAGGGATCGTTTGGCACCGGCCGGTGGGGCGATCTTGCCGGACAGCTCTTCATCGCGGCCGCTTATATCCTGGCAGCGCTCGGTTCACTAATTGCCATTAAGTAGCGCTACCCTGTTGAAAGGAGCCGTAAACCAAATGTCTGCTGATGAACAGTTGTACTACGGGGGTGAAATTTGCACGGTAGACCGGGATAGCCCCGCCGCGGAAGCACTGGCGGTAAAAGAAGGCAAAATCGTCGCGGTAGGTTCACAAGAAGCCTGTCGCAGTCTTCTGAGCAGCACTTATGAAGCTGTCGATCTGGCGGGGTGTGCCCTTCTGCCCGGCTTTATCGATACCCACCTTCATCCCACCCTGATGGTCTTCTACGATCTGAACCTGAACCTGGAGGGCGTCTCCACTGTGGCCGGGCTTCAGGAGAAAATAACCCTTGCCGGCAAGACCAAAAAGGATGATGCCTGGATTGTCGGCCTGCAATTCGATGATCTTTCCCTGGCCCATGAAAAGCCGCCGCTGCGGCAGGATCTTGACGCCGCCTGCGCTGACCGGCCCGTGCTCGTGGTCACCTTTGACGGCCACCGCGTTATCGCCAACACCCGGGCCATCGAGATGGCCGGTGTAACCGCGGAGACAAAAGATCCCGCGGGAGGCATTATTGACCGGGAACCAAGCGGCTATCCGGCGGGTGTATTCCGCGAATCTGCGGCGCAGCTTATGCTCGGCAAAATGCCCTTTCCCGAGATGGGGGAGGTCGCCGAAAGCGCCGGCCGGACCTTTGCCCAGCTGGCGGCCTGCGGCATCACCTCTGTGGGGGCGGTCTTGCAAACCGGCTCCGAGGGCCCTGCCGGCGCCGCCGGCGCCTACGATGTTCCGCTCATGCAGATGCTCCTGGACCGGGTAAAGATTAATCTCTACTGCCTTCTCGTAGCAGATGATCTCGCTGCCCTCGAGGCGGCCCGGGAGAGCGAACTGCACCGGCCCGGGAGCGAGCCCGAGCGCCGTGTTGGCGGCATCAAGATCTACAGTGACGGCGCTCTCCAGGCCGGGACAGCGCTCCTTGAAGAAGGTTATGCGGACGATCCGAACAACAGGGGGCTCCTGGTCCTGAGCGAAAAGGAGATCTACGCCCGGATGAAGGCGGCCCATTCGGCGGGGTTCCAGGTGGCCATACACGCCATCGGCGATGCCGCCAACGGGCTATGCCTGAAGCTCTACGACCGCCTCTTCGAAGAGCGGCCTGCTCCGGGCCATCGCCACCGCCTGGAACATGCCTCCGTGCTCAACCCGCAGCTGATCGATGATATCGCCCGGCTGGGGCTCGTCGTCTCCAGCCAGCCTCTCTTCATTCACTCCGAAAAAAGCTGGCTGCACAAGAAGCTGGGCCCCGCCAGGGCCCGCTGGACCTATCCCTATGCTTCCCTGCTCCAGGCGGGCGTTAAGCTTGCCGGGGCCTCGGATGCGCCGGTTCGCCCCAAGGATGTTCTGCATGCCATCCAGTGCTGTGTTACGCGCGAGGGGTTCCAACCGGAGCAGGGTATCGGGGTCGCCCAGGCCTTAAGAGCGTACACCCTCGACGCGGCATATGCACAGTTTGAAGAAAATATCAAAGGTAGCCTCAGTGTGGGGAAGCGTGCGGATATGGTTGTTTTAAGCCAAAATCCCCTGTCGGTGCAACCAGATCAGATTGGCGCCATCGAAGTGGTCAAAACAATCTGCGGCGGCGCAACCGTGTACCAGGCCTGAGAAGCGGCCACTGTACTTACTTAAAAAAGGCGGGAGGTTTTACAGATGAGCGAAAAAGAAAGCGCGGCGGCTAGGCCCCATCGCCCCGGACCCAGGGTTACGCGAATCGAGCTGACCCCGGTGTTTGTTCCCTTCCACAGCTTTGTGCGGGAGGCGATGCAGGCTTCCGGGGGCCTCGGCATGGCCATACCGTCAGAAGAAGCGTGGCCGGGGGGCGACGCCGCCATTTGCAAGCTTGTCGCCGAAGACGGATCCTGCGGCCTCGGTGAAGCCTTTGTCTGGCTGCCCGAAAGCGGGGT
>JAAZIG010000398.1 GCA_012510325.1 Bacillota bacterium | reverse complement strand
CTTCCGGAGGAGCTTGCTCCGCCCGCCGGTGCCTTTGTTTCGCTGAAAAAGGGGGGAGAGCTGCGCGGCTGTATCGGCACGGTCGAGCCGGTTCGCCGGAGCCTGGCCGAAGAGATCATCGCGAATGCTGTCAGCGCCGGGGTCAAGGATCCCCGGTTCAGTCCCGTCCGGCTCGAGGAGATCGCTGAACTCACCGTCTCCGTGGACGTGCTCCTGCCCCCGGAGCGGATTGCGGGCCCGGCAGAGCTGAACCCGGAAAAATACGGGGTTATCGTGCGCAGCGGTTACCGCAGCGGTCTTCTGCTCCCCGCTCTTGAAGGGATCGAGACGGCGGATGAGCAGATCGCCATCGCCCGCCGCAAGGCCGGGATCGGTCCGCGGGAGCCCGTGGAGCTGTACCGTTTTGAGGTCCGCCGCTATGAATAAGCCGGCGGGAATTTACTCTGACCGGGTAGAGAGGAGCTCTTCAGGTGAGCCCAATGTTGCAGCCGGCCCGGTTTTATACCGGGGAAAATGATAAAATACGCTGCCTGCTCTGCCCGCGACGCTGTTTGATCGGCGAAGGGCACACCGGTTTTTGCGGAGTGCGCCGGGTGGAAAAAGGCGAGCTCTATACGGAAAACTATGGTTTCTGTGCGGCGCTGCAGTGGGATCCCATTGAAAAAAAGCCGCTGTACCACTTCTATCCCGGCAGGCAGATTCTCTCCGTGGGCACTTACGGCTGCAACCTGCGCTGCAGTTTTTGCCAGAACTGGTCTCTGGTTCTGGGCAGGCCCGAAGCTGATGACAGGAGACTTTCTCCCGAAGAGCTGCTGGCGCTGCTTCAGCGCGCAGGCGGTCCCGACGAGGTCGTCGGCATGGCCTATACGTACAACGAACCGACGATCTGGTACGAATATGTCGCCGAGACCGCCCGGCTGCTGCACGAGCACGGCTACCGCAATGTTCTGGTGACCAACGGCTATATCTCCCCCGAGCCCCTGGTGGAGCTGCTTCCCTATATCGACGCCATGAATATAGACGTAAAGGCGTTTAACGATTCATTTTATGAACAGCACTGCCGCGGCAGGCGCGGCCCGGTTTTGGAAACGGTGGCGCTCGCCGCCGCCTCCGTTCATGTCGAGGTGACTGCACTGCTCATCCCGACTCTGAACGACTGCCCGGAGGAGCTGGCCCGCTTGAGCAGCTGGCTCGCCGGGATCGATCCGGAGATCCCGCTGCACTTTTCGCGCTATTTTCCCCAGCACCGGATGAGCCTGCCGCCCACTTCGCCGGAGACCATGCTCGCCGCCCGGGAGATTGCTCTCGAGAAGCTGCACTATGTTTACCTGGGCAATATTGAAATTGCCGGCAGCGCCGATACGCGCTGCCCCCGCTGCGGCAATCTGCTCATCGCCCGCAGTCTGTACCAGATTCGGATGCCGGGACTTCGCGATAATCGCTGCCTGAAATGCGGCACAGCGATCAATCTTTGGCCCGCCCCGCCGGGGAAGCGGGCGTGAATCTTCGGCCCGGCCCGGTTCCATCAGGACAACGGATGAAGCGGTTGTTTCATTATCCCACAAAAAAGCAGATACACATATCAACATAAATGTAGAGTTTGGTGATAATAAAGGACAGATTTCCATTGATACGATAGCTAGAAAAGCTGAGGAATATAGATATAACAAAAAAGGAATATAACGGAAATGTTTTGATGAAACAAGTATAATAAAAAAAAGTGTGGAAGGGGTGTAAAT
>JAAZIG010000397.1 GCA_012510325.1 Bacillota bacterium | reverse complement strand
ATCTCCAGCGCGGGCCTGGCCGCCCCGATGGTCATCGCGGCGGTTCCCAGGCGCTCGGGAATCATCATCGTGTTGAAGACTGCGTAGCCCCCGTTGAGCTTGCCGACAATATTTTCACGGGGCACCTTGACATCGCGAAACAGAAGGCGCGCCGTGCCCCCGCCCCGGCAGCCCATGAGCCCGTACAGATATTTTGTTTTGACTCCCGGCCCCCGCTCGACGATAAAGGCGGTGATCCCCTCCTGAGGCCGGACCTCGGGATCGGTGACTGCGTAGACCAGAAAGAAGTCTGCTCCTTCACCGCCGACAATAAAGCGCTTTTGGCCGTTGAGCAGAAAGTAATCGCCCTGATCTTCCGCCCGGCTTCGCGAGCCGAAAAAGTCGGAGCCGCCGGTCGGTTCGGTGAGGCATTCAGCAGCAAAGAGATCCCCCCTGAGCAGAGGCCGCACATATTTCTCCTTCTGCTCGGCGGTACCGTGCAGCACAATGGCATCACAGACCAGTTCAGCACCGACGCCAAAGACACAGGCAAACTCGTAACCGATCGTGCCGACCTCTTCCAGGGCCATGCAGGTGGTCACCCAGTCCATCCCCCGGCCGCCCCATTTCTGAGGGTAGCGAATCCCGAAAAGATTGCGCCGCCCGGCCTCCTTTAAAAATTCTTTGGGAAACTTGATCTCATCGCGATCCATCGCCAGGATCATCTCGCGAGGGACCCACTTAACCAGCTCCCGCACCTCATCCCTGAATTTTAGCTGTTCCGCTGTGAGCATATAGTCAAACATGGTTCCACCTCTTCTTCAAGATCTGGTAAAACCATGTTAACACAATAGACTTAATCTTTCACCCTTTTTGGAAACGGCGTTGCAGCCGCCCCTGAAGCGTTTACTGCCGTCATTATCAGCGCCGCTCCCGCGCCGGGAGAGCCGCGTCCCAGATTATGCCATCATGAAAAGAAACCTGTGGAGACAGAATATAGTACAGGAGGTGCTTTCTATGAAAATGGCAATTGAACAGGTCCTGCACAAGGGCAGCCGCAGCGGCATGGCCGTTGCCGGGATGGGTCTCGTCGTAACCGGTATCGGCAAGGCCATCGGGGGAACTGTCGGGGCCGGGATAATCGGGTTTGGCCTGGCCCAGGTGGCCCTGGGGGTGGCCGATATGATCAGGCCGCTTATTCAGGAATAGAACGAGAAAAGGGGGTTTTACCCCCTTAACCTCATCCCCGGTGCGCCGCCGGATCAACCTTCAGCGGGCAGCAGCGCTTATCTGGTGCCCGCTCTCTCCAGGGCGACCCGCTCCTGCAAAGCGCTGTGCTCCTCGACGATTCCTTGCGGGAGCCGCTCGCCAAATTGCTCAAAGAAGCGACGGTGATCGTCCAGCTCCTTCTGCCAATCCTCAGGATCCACGGCAAAGAGCGCCTCGATGGCCTCCCCGGATATCTCCAGTCCCGTTAAATCGAGCTCACCCTTTGCGGGAACAAAACCGATGGGCGTCCGCACCGCTCCGGCCTCGCCCCGGGTCCGTTTGATAATCCAGTTGAGCACCCTGATATTTTCACCGAAGCCGGGCCAGAGATAGCGCCCGGCATCATCTTTCTTGAACCAATTCACATGATAGATCTTGGGCGGCTTGTCGATTGCCCTCCCGAACTGAAGCCAGTGCGCGAAATAATCGGCCATATTGTAGCCGCAGAAAGGAAGCATGGCCATGGGATCGCGGCGAATTTTCCCCTGCTTGCCGTACTGGGCGGCGGTAAGCTCCGAGGCCATTGTCGCTCCCGTGTAGACGCCGTGCCGCCAGTCGAAGGTCTCGTAAACCAGCGGCGCCAGGCGGGAGCGGCGGCCGCCGAAAACGATCGCCGAAAGCGGAACACCGCGCGGGTTGGCCCATTCCGGGGAGATGGTCGGGCACTGCATCACCGGAACAGTAAAGCGGGAGTTGGGGTGGGCCCCTGGGATCGCTTTCCCCGCTTCATCGGTCAGCCCCGGCTTCCACGGGCGGCCGTCCCAGGCGAATCCCTCCGCCGGGGGGTCCCCCTCGCCGTCTTCCCACCAGATATCGCCCTCTTCGGTAATAAGAACGTTGGTGAAGATCGTATTGCGGCGGATTGCGGCCAGCGCGTTCGGGTTGGAATGGGCGTTCGTTCCCGGGACCACACCGAAAAAGCCTGTTTCCGGGTTGATCGCCCAGAGCCGGCCGTCTTCGCCGGGACGAATCCAGGCGATGTCGTCGCCGACGGTCCAGACTTTGTACCCCTGAGCCCGGAAATGCTCCGGGGGAACCAGCATGGCCAGGTTGGTCTTGCCGCAGGCGCTGGGAAAAGCGGCGGCAATATAGTCAACCTTTCCGTCGGGAGCTTCAATCCCCATGATCAGCATATGTTCCGCCAGCCACCCCTCCCGGCGGCCAAACCAGCTCGCCAGGCGCAGGGCGAGACATTTTTTGCCCAGCAAAACATTACCGCCGTAGCCCGAACCGACGCTCCAGATGGTATTATCCTCGGGAAAATGCAGAATCAGCCTGCGCTCGAGATCGAGATCCGCCTTGCTGTGCAGCCCCCTGGTGAAATCATCGCTCCCCCCCAGCTGCTTCAAGATCTTCTCGCCGGAGTGAGTCATGATCAGCATATTGAGAACCACGTAGATGCTGTCGGTCAACTCGATGCCTATTTTGCTGAAGGGAGAACCGGGCGGTCCCATCGAAAAAGGGATCACATACATGGTCCGGCCCTCCATGGCCCCCCGGAAGTATTCTGAGGCCCGGCGGTAGGCTTCCGCCGGCGCCATCCAGTTGTTGGTCGGACCGGCATCCTCTTTTTTCGAAGTGCAAATATAGGTGAGCTGCTCGGTTCGGGCAACATCGTTGACCGCAGTGCGGTGATAGATACAGCCCGGCCATTTCTGCTGATCCATCCCGATCATCTCACCTGTGGCGATCGCTTCCCTTTCCAGCTGCATCTTTTGCTCTTCGCTGCCGTCAATCCAGACCACCTGATCCGGCCGGCAGAGCTGCTTCATCTCCGAAATCCATTGTTGCAGCGCTCGATTGCTGGTCATCCAAACACACCTTCCCCTACAAGATTTTCACATTGTTCACTCTGCGCTAGACAGAAGCGTCGCCTTAACGTAGCTCTGTTGCTTCGTTCAGAGCAGGGTCGCCCGGGCCCTGCCTTCAGATTGGAGAATGCGGCACTTTCGAAGCGGGGCCTCCTGAAAGCATCAGAGGCGCCGATCAGTATATGTTTACCATTTCTGCTTCTGTTCTTTCCTTTTATAACACAATTCATTTAAATGTTCCACAAAACAAAGAATAATAACCGCTGCAATTGATTCTTTTCAAGATAAAATATGTCTCTATTTGATAAATGTGTTCAGGTAAAAAGCCCAAATTTGATCGCCCCAGAAAAGAACGATGGCGTAGCCGGCGGCGATAAAAGGTCCGAAGGGGATCGGTGTCTTCCCGCCTTTGCGCTGGACAGCGATGACGATCAGCCCGACGATCGCTCCGAGGAATACAGCGATGAAAAAAATGAGGATCAGCTGAAACCAGCCTGCCAGAAAACCGAGCGCCGCCAGCAGCTTGATGTCGCCTCCGCCCATCCCTCCCCGAGTAACCAGAGCGATGATTAAGGTGACCCCTCCCCCGGCGAGGAACCCCAGGAGAGCCTCCGTCCAGGAAAGGACCGGGTTGAGCAGCTGCCAGAGCAGCGCCCAGAGAAAAATCATCCCCACAAAGAGATTCGGGATCTTCTGAATATCGAGGTCGATGAATGAAACGATGAGCAGAACGAAAAGGACAGGCCCATATTTGAGCAGCTCAACCGTGCAGCCGAAATGATGGAAGGTGCCGAGAAGAAGAAAGGCGCTGAGCAGCTCTACCGCGGCATAGCGAAAGGGGATTGCGGCGCGGCAATAGCGGCACCTGCCCCGCAGCACTAGATAGCTGAACACAGGAACCAGATCAAGAGCCTGCAGGGTGTGCTTACAATGGGGGCAGTACGAACGCGGCCGGATGATGGAGACACCGGCCTGGTAGCGGTAGATCACCACATTGAAAAAGCTGCCCAGAAGGAGCCCCAGAAGGCCGCAGAATATGTAAAAAAAAAGCTGTTCCGGATCCATCGCTTCTTCCTCTCCCGGTGACCGCTCTATTTAAAAAGCTACGCGGCACCTTTTTTCCCAAAGGGTGCGCTTCACAACAACATCCGGCTCTTTGGAGGCAACCAGCCCGGGGATCAGGTGTTGCTCAGGTAGTAATCCAGGATCTTCTTGTCACGCTGGAAAATAGCGGCGATGAGCGCCACCCGGATATACATGCCATTGCGCACCTGTCTCCAGTAGGCCGCCCGGGGATCGCGGTCCACCTCCACGGCAATCTCCTGCCGCCGGGGCAGCGGGTGCATGATGATCCCATCGGATTTAAACAGATCCAGATGGCGCTGCTGGAAGGAATACTTGGCGATATCGATATCCGCGTGGATCCCCTCCTCCTGGTTCCATTCATCCTGCAGCCGGGTCATGTAGATGGCATCAACTGCGGGAATGACTTTTTCAAAATCAGCGGTGACTTCGTAAGCGGTTCCCTGGCGATCCAACAACGTGAGGATGTCCTCGCCGATCTGGTATTCCGGAGGCGCGACGAAGTAAAGTTTCATCGCCTCATACTGAGTCAGCAAAGAGGCCAGGGAACGGGCTGTCCGTCCCCGGCGCAGGTCGCCGACAAAGGCGATCTTTTTCCGGGCAACCCCGCCGCGGTGGGAGAAGCTGCGCCGCAGGGTGTAGATATCCAGCAGCGCCTGGGTCGGGTGCTGGTCTTTCCCCGAACCGGCATTGATTACCGGCACCGGGTGATCGGTATCGTTGAGCAGATTGGCGATCTTCTCGGCAAAATTGGCCCGCGGGTGGCGCATGATAATCAGATCAAAATAGAGTGAGAACGTGCGAACCGTATCCTCCTCCGATTCGCCCTTGATCTCGGACGATGTTTTCGGATCACGAACCTCGGCACACTTTATCCCCAGCATCTGGCAGGCGCTGTAAAACGAAAGAAAGGTCCGCGTCGAAGGCTGGACAAAGTAGAGCATGGCCCGCTTGTGATTCAGCGT
>JAAZIG010000396.1 GCA_012510325.1 Bacillota bacterium | reverse complement strand
TTTTTGCCATGGTCGATGAACAGGGGCGGACCGTGCTCATCACCGGCCGCCGTCTGGGAGTCAAAGACCGCTTTTTAAATGCCGATAACGAGCTCTACGAGGTGATCAGCGTTGACGGGTATCTCGCCCGGGCCCGTTTTGTTGAAAAGGTGACCCTCGATACAGCCCCCGGATCCGCAGCTGTGGAAGAGGTCGCTCCGGTGCAACAAGAGATCAGGCCCGCCTACAAGATCGCGATCTATCACTCGCACAACGCCGAGTCGTATGTGCCCAGCGACGGCACCGACAGCATCTACGGGGCCGGTGGGATCCACGGTGTCGGCTTCGCCTTTAAGGAGGCGCTGGAGAAAAAGGGGGTTGACGTGCTCTACTCCGAGCAGCTGCACCTGCCCCACGATCGCGGTGCTTACCGGCGCTCCCGGGTCACGGCGCTGCGCCTCATTCGGGAGCGTCCCGATGCCATCTTTGATCTGCACCGCGATGCCGCCCCCTGGGAAAAATATGCCGTCGAGCTCGACGGGGAGACGGCGACGCAGATCCAGATTGTCGTCGGCCTGAGCAATCCCGGCGCATCAACCAATGAGAAGTTTGCTTACGACCTGAAAGGTTATGCCGACCGGATCTATCCGGGCCTCATCCACGGGGTTTTGCTCATCTGGGGGAGCTACAATCAGGATATATCGCCCCTGGCTCTGCTTCTGGAGGTGGGGGCCCATACGAACACCAAAGAGGCGGCGCAGCGGGGGATTGCCCGTTTTGCCGATGTGGTCTCCTACTACTTTTATGGACCGGCTTTCCTGAAGGATACAAAGATCGCTCCCGGGCCCCGGCCGCCGGAAGGAGCTCCGGCGGGGCGCTCCCAGTACGGCATCATGCGGGCATTTTCCGGGACGATCCTCAGCCTGCTCCTCATCTCCACGGGGGCGGCGCTGGGCTTCTACTTCCTGAACAATCCCGGCGCTCTGGCCGAGCTCTATCTCCGGTGGGAAGAGCTCCCCGGGAAGGCTTCCGTTCTGGGAAAACGGGTGCGGGCCTACTGGGGGGAATTGCCGCTGCAGCTGAAGAAGGTCCGCCGGGCTGCCCCGCTCAACCTCAGGCTGGCCTGGGAGAAGTTATGCCGGGAAGGGGCGGCGGTGCCCCGGCTGTTCCGGAGGCTCCGCTCGCAGGGACGTCAGTTGGGCCGGCGGATTCTGGCGGCGGGGGCGCTTCTCTACAGAGAGGCGCCGCTGAACCTGCGGCGGGGCTGGCGGCTGCTGCGCCGGGAAAGCCGGGAGCTGCCCCGGAGGGTTCGCGAGGGTCTCAAAATTGTGAAGGAGAGAAGCGGCCTTGCCCGCCGCCGCGCCTCGCGCAAGTGGCGTGAGCTCGGAAGTAAAGTGAATCTGCACTGGAACGAAGCGGTGGCCGAGGCGGCGATTCTGCTGGAGAAATTTCGCGAGTCTCTTTCCACCTGGCGCAACCGCCTGCGGCCGTGAGCAGGCCCGGTCGGCTCCGGCAGCTTACCTGCCGCCTCTGAGAGCAGCTGCAGTGCCCCGCTGTCCTGGGCCCGTTGTCCCGGAGCGTTTCGATTTTGCCTCCTCCGGTAAAGGGCGGGCGCCGCTGCGGGGAAAGAATTTATCGTCGAAAGCAGTCAAAAGAGAAAGGCGATGCGCCCTCCTCTGTGGAAGGGATAAGGCGAACGGTGTAGAATCCATCTCAGGAATGGATTTACATCAGCACAAGAGCGGTCAATTTATCTCAGTGGAGGGTCCAGATGACTAAATATATTTTTATTACCGGTGGAGTGGTTTCATCATTGGGGAAAGGGATTACTGCTGCTTCCCTGGGCCGTCTTTTGAAGGCGCGGGGGCTGAAACTGACTATCCAGAAATACGACCCCTATATTAATTACGATCCGGGGACGATGGGACCGCATCAGCACGGTGAAATCTTTGTCACTGAGGACGGGGCTGAGACCGATCTGGATCTGGGCCATTATGAACGGTTTATTGATCAGAATTTAAGCAAAGAAAACAATATTACCACCGGAAAGATCTACTGGTCGGTCATCGAAGGCGAGCGCAAAGGGCTTTACCGGGGGCAGACTGTTCAGGTGATTCCCCATATCACCGATGAGATCAAGAGCCGGATGCAACGGATTGCGCAAAACGAGGATGTCGATGTGGTGATCACCGAGATCGGAGGCACCGTCGGCGATATCGAAAGCCTGCCCTTCCTGGAAGCCATCCGCCAGCTGCGCTACGATCTGGGGTGGGAGAATGTTCTCTTCATCCATGTCACCCTGGTGCCGTACCTGCCCATCTCCGGTGAGCTGAAGACAAAGCCGACACAGCACAGCGTCAAAGAGCTGCGCAGCATCGGGATTCAGCCCGATATCATCATTTGCCGGACAGAGCATCCCCTGAACAGTGAGATCAAGCGGAAGATCGCCCTCTTCTGTAATGTTAAGCCGGACGAGGTTGTGGAAAATCTGGATACCGACAGCATCTACAAGGTGCCGCTGAGCTTGCAGGAGCAGGGCCTGGATCGAATGGTGGTTGAAAAAATGAAGCTCGATTGTGCCGAAGCGCAGTTGAACTCATGGCACCGTCTGGTCAGAAGCATCGACAGTCTGCAGGATGAGATCACAGTGGCCCTCGTCGGCAAGTATGTGGCTTACCCCGATGCCTATCTCAGTGTCTACGAGTCGCTCTTTCATGCCGGGCTCTCAAACAAGACCGCGGTGAAGGTGGAAGCGCTGCCGGCGGAAGAGCTTGAGAACGGCGATCACGCCGCGCTGCTGCAGGGGGCTGACGCGATCCTTGTGCCCGGCGGTTTTGGCAGCCGCGGGATCGAGGGAAAGATCCGGGCGATCCAGCTGGCCCGGGAGACGGAGATCCCTTTCTTGGGGCTCTGTTTGGGGATGCAGTGTGCGGTGATCGAATTTGCCCGCCACGTTGCCGGTATGGCCGGCGCCCACAGCACGGAATTTGATGAAGAAACGCCCTTTCCGGTATTCGAT